>DASRJB010000355.1:0-12606 GCA_035649715.1 Pirellulaceae bacterium | reverse complement strand
TCCGAGAATGTGGAGAACCGTCCGCCAGTTTAGCCGCCAGCGAAGCGGCCATGTCACTCAGGCGGCAGGCTGGGTGAGCCTGCCCCACTTACGACGCGAGCTGGGCGTCGCGGCCGTAGGTGAGCAGGGCGTCCTCGACGCGAACTTTGCGCTGCTGGTCGCCGCGAACGCCGAAGACGACGTCGAGGTATGCCTGGCACCGCTTGGGCACGAGGTGATAGAAGTTGTGCTTGCCGTCGCGGCGGCATTCGATGATGCCCGCCACCCGCAGCAGGGCCAGGTGGTGGCTCACCGCCGGCTGGCTTTGCCGCAGCATCCGGCAGAGCGTCCGCACGTTCAGCTCGTCCTTTTGCATCAGGTAATACATGATCCGCAGCCGCGTTTCGTCGGCCAGCAGCTTGAAGAGCTGGACCAGGTCGCGGGCGGTGTCTTCGCCGAGCGTGCTCAGCGACGGCAGCGGGCTGCGCCCGTTGGCGGCGGGTTCTTCTTCAGTCATAGGCCGGGAAGTAAGCGTTACCATGAATGCCTCGGGCTGGAATCTGCGGATGGGCCGCGATTCCCCTCTCCTCTACGAGAACGGACGCCCGCGAGCCGGCGCGCGTGGCGACAGCGCGGGCGGGGAAGGAAAACAGGAACCCCGAAGGGCCGTCGGGAATACAATGTGATGAGCCAAATCCGCTTGCTTGCCGGAGCGGGCCGCAGAACGCGGCCTGTTTCGAACTCAGTCCGGCAAGCGCCTCTTGTACGCCGGTATTGTAAGCAACCGCCCCCGCGATTGAGAATAGTCGCGGCGCAGATTTCAGACAGTTTTTTCAACAACTTTCAAACGTTTCGTGCTAGCCCACGGGGCCCGGCGGCAGATTTTGCGGCGTTTTCGTCGGCAAAACAGCCTCAGAAGCAGCCCTTGGGCATCCCTTTTGCCGCCATAGGCCCCGGCTATTTCTCGAACCAACCATGTGTGGACGCTATACGCTGCGGACGCCGCTGCACGTACTGGCCCAGCAGTTCCTGTTCGAGCTGGGCGACCTCCCGGCCGATCTCGAGCTCAAGCCGCGGTTCAACATTGCTCCCACGCAAACGGTCGCGGGAATCCGGCGGCTGGAAGCGGGCGGAGCGCGGCAGCTAGCCCTGTTTCACTGGGGGCTGATCCCAAGCTGGGCCAAGGACGCCAAGCTGGCCTCCAGCACAATCAACGCCCGCGGCGAGACCCTGGCGGAGAAGCCGGCGTTTCGCACCGCGTTTTCCCGCCGCCGCTGCCTGGTGCTGGCCGACGGCTACTTCGAATGGAAAGCGGTCGGCAAGAAGAAGCAGCCGCTCTTGTTCCAGCTGAAGAGCGGGCAACCGTTCGCCTTTGCCGGCCTGTGGGAGCGGTGGCGCGGGCCGGAGGGAACGCCGCCGGACTCGCCGCCGCTGGAATCCTGCACGATCGTCACGACCTCCGCCAACACTCTTTCGGCGAATGTCCACGACCGGATGCCCGTGATCTTGGATCCGGCCGACTACGACCTGTGGCTCGACCCGGCCAGCGAAAAGGAGCGACTGCTGGCGCTGCTGGAGCCGTATCCTGCTGATCTGATGCAGGCCGAGCCGGTGAGCATGCGGGTGAACAACGTGCGGAATGACGACTCCGAGTGCATCGCCGCCGAGAAAGAGCTGTTCTGAGCCGCACGACCGGCATAAGCGGCCCGACGCGCATGCTAGGGTTTCCGAGCGTGGCAGGTCTCGCCAAGCGGCAAAGAGGAAGTGGAATCCGTGCGCAGCATTGCAACCATCCTGATTCTCGTCCTGCTCCTGGGCTTCTTGATCGCAGGCTGCGGCGAGAAGCCGCGGTCGGTGGCCGAGCTGGACGCCAGCGAATTGCTCGCGCTGATTCAGGACCAGCAGCACCTGGATCCCCGGAACCACGTCGAGACCGACTTGGGCCGGTTCCGCATAACGCATCCGCTGGCAGCTGGCGAAGGCCAGATGCACGTGCAGTTTCAGCTCGTCGCGATCCTCCCGCAGGCGCGGCAGGAGCGCCTGGCCGAGCTGCTGCCGCCGGTCGAAAAGCGGGTCCGCGACGCAGTGATTTCGCTCGTGCAGCGGAGCGAGACGGAGTATCTGACCGATCCGGGGCTGGAGTATTTCAAGGCCGAGGTCGTGCGGGCGATCAACCGCGTGCTGCAAGAGCCGCTGGTGGTGGACGTCGCGTTCAGCGATTTTTCGATGGACCGCGACGACGGCATGCCCTGGAGCGTTCCCGCTCCGGAGCGCGAGAGCAAACCGGCGGGCGGCGGGCAGCACTAATTGTCCGCCGCTAGGGTTTGCCGCCCACGGACAGGTCGGCGCGAATCTTCGCCGAGCGAGCGAGCACTTCGTCCTCGTCAGCCCCCATTTCCTTGAGCAGCATTTCGCCGAGGGCAGCGGCGACTTCCGCCTCCTCGAAGGCTACGGCATCGACGTCCGCCTCGCGCAGGACGTCGCGCTCGGCCAGGTAGCGGGCGCGGACGATGATCTTGAGCTCCGGATTCAGCGACAGGGCGGTGGCGATGATCGCCAGGCGGGCCGCCTCGTCGGGCAGCGTGAGCAGCAGGTACCGCACCTTTTCGATCTGGGCGTTGCGGAGAATCTCGGTGCTGCGGGCGTCGCCATAGATCGCCTGCCAGCCCTCGTGGCGCAGCCGCCGCACCGTGTCTACATTCAAGTCGATGATGACCGGGCTGACGTGAAAGTCGCGGAGGATGGCAGTCAGCGTTTGGCCGACGGGCCCGTAGCCGACGACGATCGCCTGAGCCACTTTTCCGTGGGTTTCGAGCGCGGCGATTTCGGCCAGGGGATTCGACTTGGCCCGCCGGGCCAGCCGCCTGAGCAGGCCGGGCCGGCCCTTCAGCCAGCGCTCGGCGGGCTCGACCAGCTTGAAGAGTAGCGGATTGAGCGTGATGGAGATGATCGAGCAGGTCACGAGCACGCTCGACGCCGCCTGCGACAGGAAACCCAGCGAGCGAGCCTGTTCGCTGAGGATGAACGAGAATTCGCCGATCTGGGCCAGGGCCACGGCCACGGTCAGGCCAGTCCTGATCGGATAGCCCAGGACCAGCACGATGGCCAGCGCCGCCAGCGGCTTGCCGATGAGGATGACCGCCGTCACGGCCAGGGCCAGCGGCCAGTGCTCGGCGAGCGAGGCCGGGTCGAAGAGCATGCCGACCGAGACGAAGAACAGCACCGCGAAGGCGTCCCGCATCGGCAGGGCGTCCGAGGCTGCTTGCTGGCTGACGTCGGACTGGCCGACGGCCATGCCGGCCAGAAACGCTCCGAGGGCCATCGACACGCCGAACACCAGCGCCGAGCCGGTCGCGATTCCCAGGGCGACGGCCAGCACCGACAACGTGAACAATTCCCGCGACCGCGTGCGGGCCATGTAGTTCAGCAGCAGCGGCACGGCCCGCGCGCCGATCACCAGCACCAGCAGGACCAGCAGGACGATTTTCGCGGCGGTCCAGGCGATCGAGCCGGCGATGGCCGCCGCCCCTCCCTCCGCCAGGGCTGCGTTCAGCGCCGGCAGTAGCACCAGCACCACCACGGTGAACAGGTCCTCCACGACCAGCCAGCCGACGGCGACGTGCCCCTCTGGCGTGTGCAGCACGCCGTTGTCCATCAGCAGACGGACCAGCACGACGGTACTCGCGACGGAGACGGCGATGCCCAGCACCACGCCCGAGGCCAACGACATGCCAAACAGCGGAGCCATCGCCGTGCAGAGGGCCGTCGCGACCGCACTCTGGAAGAGCGCCCCGGGAATGGCCAGCGACTTCACCTGCAGCAAGTCCCGCCAGTGGAATTCCAGGCCGACGCCGAACATCAGCAGGATGACGCCGAACTCGGCCAGCTGCGCGGCGATTTTCGGGTCGGCGACAAAGCCCGGCGTCTTCGGCCCGACCATGAAGCCCGCCAAGAGGTAGCCCACGATCGGCGAGAGCCCGAAGCGATTCGTGATGGTTCCAAAGAGCAGCGCAAAGGCCAGGCCGTAGGTCACCGTCAAGATCAACGGAATGTCATGCACGAGCGAGGTCTCCCGCCGCCTGCCATGCGATTGCTACCGAAATCCAAATCCGCGCCGCCGTTCACAGCGTCTTCAGATATTCGATTAGATCCCGCAGCTCATCGTCGCTCAGCTTGCTGCCGGAGACTTTCTCGGGCGCGTGGGGGCCGGCGAGGAGCTGCTCGAGCGAATCGACGCGGCCGTCGTGCAGCAACTTGACGCGGCGATAGAGGCCCAGCAGCGACGGCGTGTTGTAGCCCTTGTAGCGGTCGCGGGCCGAGCCGAGGCCGACGTCGTGGACCTGGCCGTCGGTGAAATAGCTTCCGCTGTGGCAAGACGCGCAGGCGGCCTTGTCGCCCGCGAAGAGCAGCTTGCCGCGCTCCGCCGACGCGGAGAGCGCGCCGTCCTTGCCGACGAACGGATTCGGCGGCAGCTTGAGCGAATCGAGATAGGCCAAGAGGGCGTCGGCGTCCCCTTCAGCCGGCGGAGGCCCGAGCATTGTTTCGGTGAGCGACTTTTTCATGGCGGCGGCGAGGTCGGTTTGCCAGCCGTGCCAGGTCCAGGGGCCGGTTTCGCGCAGGTTGTGCAGCGGCAGCACGGTCTTGAACGTGAACGCGGTGCCGTCGTTGGTGGTGTCGGTGGGAATGCTGTTGGTGCCGCCTTCGTAGTGGCAGGTGTGGCAGCTGTACCACTGGTCGAGACTGCGGCGGGCGTCGTAGAAGATTGCCTCGCCCCGGCGGGCCAGCGACGGTTCGGCCCCTGGGCCCAGCGGCAGCGTGCGAATGACCTTGCGATCCGCCAGATCGACCACCTGCACGCAGTTATCCAGATAGTTGGCGATGTAAACGGTCCGGTCATCCTTGGCGACGGCCAGGCCCATCGGCCGGCCGCCCAGCTCGATGCGGTGGAACCGCTCGTCGTCCTTCAGCAGCGCGGGATCGATATGGTCCGAGCCGCCGTAGTCCTTCAGCGGCAGGCCCTCGGTCTTGTAGACCAGCAGCTCGTGCGTGCCGGAGGCCGTAACGAGCAGCCTGGCGTCGTCGCTGGTCAGAGCGATGCCTTCGACGTCGGCGATCGCCTTTCCCTGCGGGTCGAGTGACATCGCCTCGCGGCGCGAGGCCTCATCCAGCCGCACGCGGGCGATCCGGCTAGCCAGCACCCAGCCCAGGCGGATGTTGCCCGGGGTGATCGGGTTGTTGCGGTAAACCATCCACGGGAAGTACGCGTGGCGGCCGTCCTTGGTCACGGCAAAGTGGCCGATGTTGAGGCCGACGAACTGTTCCTGCTGCACGATTTTTCGCTCCGTGCAATCGACGAGGGTCACGCCGCGGTCGCCGCTGGTGCCGACGATCAGCCGGCGGCCGTCGCGCGAGAGGGCCAGGTTGCGCGGCCAGCGGCCGACCGCAATCCGGCTCGCGACCTGCTTCTGCTGCAAGTCGAGCACCGCCACCTCCGCGCTGGCCGTGCACGCGACATACGCCGTGCGGCCACCCTCAGCGACCGCAATCCCATGCGGCTGATATCCCACGTCGATCGCGCCGGCCTTGGCGAGTTTCTCGCCGCGGACTTCCAGCAGCGCGACCTCATTCGAATGATGACAACTGACCAGCAGCGTCTTGCCGTTGGCGGAAAGCGCGATCCCGATGGGATGATCGCCGACCGCGGCTTCATCGAGCACCTTGCCGTCGCTGACTCGCACCAGTGAAACCGAATCGGCCGTTTGATTCACCGTCGCCAGCCACGTCTCGTCCGGACCGAGCACCAGATCGACGGGAGACCGGTCGGTCTGGGCGGCGGCGATCGATCCAAGAAGGAGCGCGAGTGTCAACACTGACGCCGCCCGATTTGATGCAAGGGCGCAAAGGCGCAGAGGCGCAAAGAGGCGGAACAAACAAAGCGCAGGCATGTGGCGGGAATCGACTCTCATCCTAAAACATCCTCTCCTGTTTCCTGTCGTCTTTGCGTCTCTGCACCTTGGCGTCAAATGTCGCAACGTCGATTGCGAGCAGGCGCTCAATTCTGGGCCGTCTTGACCCAGGCGAGCGGGAAGCGGGCGAGCGTGAGCGACTTGTACGGGCCCTGCTCGTAGAGCAGGCCGATTTCGCCTCCGGGCAGCACCGCCAGCGACGAATAAGCGGAAGGGCCTTCGCAGATCAGCCGCGAGTGCGGCCAGGTCTGGCCGTCGTCCAGGCTCAGCCGGACGGTGAGGTGGTGCCGGCCGCGGGGCGTGGCGGGGTTGCTGAACAGCACGGCAGCGCCCTCGGCGCGGATCATGCTCGCCTGGCAGACGGACTCGACCAGGGCTGGATCGTCGGTTGTCGGCTCCCACGTCGCGCCGCCGTCCTTGCTGATCGAAACGCCGCGGCAGGCCTTGCCGCGATAGCTGCGGCTATTGAGCAGCAACGAGCCGTCGGCCCGCTCGATCACGGCGCACTCGTTCATGGAGTAATCGGTGGCCCCGCCCAGCTTCCAGGTCGCGCCGTGGTCGTCGGAATAAATGACGTGCGAGCGGCCCGCCTTGTCCCAACCGGTTTTGTCGTCCTTGGTCGCGGTGCCGACGCGGTGGTCGCAGGGAATCACCAGTCGACCGGCGTATTTGCCGCTCTTGAGCTGGATGCCGTTGCCGGGGCCGGTCGCGTACCAATTCCATTCCTTTGGTTTGACATCGGCCGTGATCTCGCGCGGCTGCGACCAGGTTTTTCCTTCGTCCTTGGACGACATCACGAACACGCCATCGTTGTCGCGCGTGAACGGCAGCCAGATCACGCCGGTGGATTGATCGACGACCGGGCAGGGATTACCGATGGTGACCTTGGCAGTGCCGCCCTCTTCGTGGATCAGCTCCAGCGGTCCCCAAGTCTTGCCGCCGTCGGTGCTCCGCTTCTGCACGAGATCCAGGTCGCCATGGTCCCCCGTTCCGGTCTTGCGGCCTTCGCAAATCGCCAGCACCGTGCCCCCTTTTGTCACCAGCAGCGCCGGGATGCGATACGTGTGATAGCCTTCCGCGCCCGCCGTGAAGACGGCCGTCTCTTTCAATTCATCCGCCGCGGCGACACGCAGAATCGACAACGCGGCGAGCGCCACAGACCAGGCCCTTAACGCAAAGTCGCGGAGGCGCGAAGGTTCAGAGTGCGGGCCGGAATTAGATCGGCGGAGCGGGTCGGCACTCATCGGTTTCTCTCCGAGCTTCCGCATTCTTTGCCGCTCTGCGCCTTCGCGCCTTTGCGTCAAATGAACGGCGCTAATGCACCAGCGATTCCCCACTTGCGGCAAGTTAGGCGCGGGGCGAGACTCAGGTTGCCTCTCCATATTCCAGCTGCGCGGGTTGTAACGCAAGGGCCAAAAACGGGCCTCCAGCGGCCGGAGTCCAACGTAGAGTTGCTCGATCTTCTCCCTGGGCAGCAGGCGCGCCATGACCGACCAGACTTCGCAGGGCCGGCGGATCGGCATCCTCACCGCGGGCGGCGACTGCCCGGGCCTGAACGCGGTGATCCGCGGAGTCGTCAAAAGCGCCAACACACACGGCTACGACGTCATCGGCTTCCTCAAGGGCTACGAAGGGCTGGTCGATCCGGTCAGCTTCATCCCGCTGACGCACAAGAACACGGCCGGCATCCTGGGCCAGGGCGGCACGATCCTCGGCTCGACCAACAAGGGGCGCTTCGCGGCAACGATCGGCGTCAACGACCGCCTGACGCTCGATCCGGAGCTGATCGCCGGCGTGAAGACGACCATCGAGCAACTTAGCCTGGACGGGCTGATCTGCGTCGGCGGCGACGGCTCGCTCGCGGTCGCCCAGCAGTTTCACGAGCAGGGCATTCCCGTCGTCGGCGTCCCCAAGACGATCGACAACGACCTGTCGAGCACGGCCTTCACGTTCGGCTTCTTCAGCGCCGTCTTTTGCGGCACCGACGCCCTCGACCGGCTACATACGACGGCCGCCAGCCACGAGCGGGTGATGGTGCTGGAAGTGATGGGCCGGCACGCGGGCTGGATCGCCCTCTACGCGGGGATCGCCGGCGGCGGCGATGTGATCCTGATTCCGGAAATTCCCTGGACGTTCGAGAACGTCTGTCAGGCGATCATCGGCCGCGAACAGCGCGGCAAGCGCTTCACGCTGGTCGTCGTCGCCGAGGGCGCGAAACTGCCCGACGGCGGCCTGGTGACGCAGGACAAGCAGGAATGTCAGAAGCAGGTCCGCCTGGGAGGCATCGGCACGTTCGTCGGGCGGGAGATCGAGCGGCGGCTGGGCAAGGAGACCCGCACGGTCGTGCTGGGCCACCTGCAGCGCGGCGGGGCGCCGACGACTTTCGACCGCGTGCTGGCCACGCAGTTCGGCGCTCACGCCGTGCGGCTGATCGTCGAGCGCAAGTTCGGCCACATGGTCACGTACCAACCGCCGGACCTGAACGACGTAGCGATTGCCGACGCGATCAAGCTCTCCAGCGTCTGCCCCAACTGCTCGGCCGTGCAAGCCGCCCGGGCCCTGGGCGTCTGCTTTGGCGACGACTACCGCGAGCTGCCGTTCAAGTGTGAGTCTGGCCAGGAAGTACGCGGGGCGGAGCAAAATGGCCGGCGAGCGGGAGGCGTAAGCCTCCCGATGGCTGTACGCCGCCCAGCAGGTTCACGGCGAAAGCGGGAGCGGGACTCGTAAGCCTCCCATTCGCCATCATGCTCCTATGGACCGCTTCTGGCTTCTAACTTGGACCACCTATGGAACCTGGTTGCCGGGCGATAAGCGTGGGTTTGTCAGCGAGGTTAATGACGGCCAAGGTGGACGGGTCATTCACAACATTCCTCAAGCTCCTTACGACGCGGATTGGGAGCACCTGGCTCATGACGCTCGGAATCGCCTGAAGTGTGCCCCAATTCTGCTGACGTCCCAGCAGGCACAGACCGTCCTGTCGCAATTGCACGAGACGGCAAACTACCGCCAATGGCAACTGATCGCCGCGGCGACCATGGCGAACCACGTTCATGTCGTCGTGGGCGTGCCCGGCGATCCGCCGCCGGAAGCGATCCTTCGCGACTTGAAGAGCTATGCCAGCCGCATGTTGAATCGAGGGTTTCAGCGGCCAGCCAGCGGGACCTGGTGGACCGAGTCTGGCTCGAAGCGCAAGCTAAAGAACGAAGCTGCAGTTCTCGGAGCTGTGGCCTATGTTCGGGATCAGGAATATCCCTTGGCGAATTGGATCCATCCTGGGTTTCTCGCCGAATTAGGCGACGGGATTGCACCTGGAAAGCAATAGGAAGATTCCCCGGCGAGCGGGAGGCGTAAGCCTCCCGATATCGCTGCCCGCCAAATTCTCCCGGCTGCGGTTGTGAAGATGATCGGGAGGCTTACGCCTCCCGCTCGCCGGTCAATCGACGTAAATGAACTCGTTCGCATTGAGCACGGCCAGGCAGGCATCGACGAGTGCCGCGGCGGCATCGGCGTCGGCCGTGTCGGGGCAAGGAACGGGCAAGGCCAGTTCCTTGACGGGGCGAGCTTCCGCCTTTAGCCGCTGCTGCTGGTCGGCGAGGAATTTGCTGAACGTGGTGATTTCCGCCGCGGTGGGCTGGCGCGAGAGGGCAATCTCGTACAGCCGCTCGATCTGCTCTTCGGTTCTTTGGTTCTTCGGTTCTTCGATATTCATGACTCGCCCGGCGAGTCTCCTGGCGGCTAGCAGCGAGAATTCGCTATTGAAGAGCAGCAGCGACTGCGGCGCGGTCGTGGACTTGTTGCGAATCGGGCAGCTGGCATTGCCGTCGGGGCGGTCGAACGCCTCGAAGATCGGATACCGCAGGTTGCGGCGGGCAAAGACGTAGACGCTCCGCTTGTAGTGGTCCGCCTCGCGCTGGCTCGCGGTCCATTGGCCCTTGAGCAGCGTCCCGACCAGTTCCTCCGGCAGCGGCGGCAGCACGCCCGGCCCGCCGCGCTCGCTCGTGAGCAAGCCCGCCGCCGCCAGCATCGCATCGCGAATCGCCTCGCCCTCGAGGCGCCGGCGGGGATAGCGGCCGTAGAGCTCGGATTTCAGATTTAGGATTTCAGATCTAAGATTTGCGGAGCCCTTTGCCTCCAAATCTGAAATCGGAAATCGGAAATCGGAAATCTCTCTGTAGGTTGCCGCCGTGACGATCTTCCGGTGCAGCCCCTTCAGCCCCCAGCCGCTTTCGCGCAGCTCGGCAGCCAGCCAGTCGAGTAGCTCCCGATGCGTCACCGGGCCGCCCATCACGCCGAAATCGCTCGGCGTCTGGCAAATGCCGCGGCCAAAGTGCCCTTGCCAGACGCGGTTGGCCATCACCCGGCTAGTAAGCGGGTTGTCGGCCCGCACGAGCCAGTCGGCGAGCTCGCTGCGGACGCTAGCCCGACGCGCGAGCGAGGGTGTATCGGACTCCTCATGCACTCCCTCGCCGGCGCGCCCCGTTGGCGCCGAGGCGATCCGTGGAAACGAGGGCTGCACCTCCAGCCCTGGCCGCCGGTGATCGCCGCGGACCCACAACCGCGCCGACTCGGTCTCCTTTTGCGACGCCAGAGCGCTAATCGGCACGTCGCGCTTGAGCGCCGGCACGGCCGGCTCGAACACCGCTCGCAGCCGGTAAAAATCGGCCTGGCTGAGCGGATCGTACTTGTGGTCGTGGCACTGAGCACATCCCAGCTGCAGCCCGAGGAACGCCGACCCCACGGTCGCAGTCAGCTCGTTCATCAAGCTATGCCGCCGCTCCAGCTGGTCGTTGATGTCCGGCATGTCGGGGCCGGACAGACAGAACATGCTCGCTGCGCTCGAGTTCAAGGTTCCAGGTTCAAAGTTCAAGGTTGTTGGTTCCGACTTTGAACCTTGAACTTTGAACTTTGAACCGGCGACTTCGTCGCCGGCGATCTGCTGCCGGATGAATTCGTCGTACGGCAGATCGGCATTGATCGCGGCGATGACCCAGTCGCGATACTTCCAGGCTTGGGCGCGGACCTTGTCGTGCTCGTAGCCGTCGGTCTCGGCAAAGCGGGCCAGGTCGAGCCAGTACTGGCCATACCGCTCGCCAAACGCCGGCGACGCCAGCAAGCGATCGACCTGCCGCTCGTAGGCATCCGGAGACGCGTCGGCTTGAAACGCCGCCAGCTCCTGCGGCGTCGGCGGCAGGCCGGTGAGGTCGAACGACAATCGCCGCAGCAGCGTAGCTCGGCTCGCCTCCGCCGAGGGCGCAATACCTTCGGCTTCCAGCTTCGCCAGGATGAACGCATCGACGGCGGTCCGCGGCCACGCAGGAATCTTCGCCTGCGGCAAGGACTGCCGCGCGACCGGCGCGAACGCCCAATGCGCCCGATCACCGTCGGTGATCGGCGCTTCGACGATCGGCGTCCGGTCGATCGGCGTCAGGTTCTTCGGCGTCTCGGCGACGATTTCCTGCTGCCCGCGGGCGGATGTTTGACTGGCGAGTGCCGCCGCCGCGAAGAGGATCAGTGTGAATCGACGCCCACTCATCGTGCTTTGCCCGTCAAGGATTCAAAACGGCGGCTGCAATCGCCGCAATCATTATTATGACCGCCGTGGTAAACGCCGGCAGCCACGCCAGCACGTACAAAACGCAGGCCAGCCCGATCCCGCGCCAGCCCCGCGTGCAGCCGCAATACCAGAATAGCGAAAACGGCCAAAGAATGAGCAGGAAAAACCCGTAATCGAAGCACGGGGTGCGGCGGCGCTCGCGGGCGTCGAGCGTGATCCACAGCGTAATGACGACTACCAACGCGTAATTAAACACCAGCAGCACCAGCGGCAGCGGGCCGCGGCCGCGGGCGAACTCGATCAGCAGCCAGGCCGGCTGAATCACCGTCAGAGCTGCGGCCAGAGCCGCGATCCACCGCAGCGGTGACTTCCGCCAGTCCATCGTCGGCGGTTACTCCCCGCTAGGCCCGCTGGGCGCGGCGTTGCGGTCGGGAGGCTCGATGCCCAGCAGGTGGCGGACGAAAAAGTCGTTCATCCGCCGCGTGCCGTACGATCCGCCCATGCCGTGCCCCGCGCCGGGGACGACGACCAAATCGAAATCCTTGCCCTTCTTGATCAGGGCGTCGGCCAGCCGGAAGGTCGATTCCGTCGGCACGTTGGTGTCCATCTCGCCGACGATCAGCATCAGTTTCCCTCGCAGCTTGCCGGCGTTGTCGATGTTCGAGCTCTTGCCGTACTGCGGCCCGACTGGAAAGCCCATCCACTGCTCGTTCCACGAGGCCTTGTCCATCCGGTTGTCGTGGCAGCCGCATCCGCTGACCGCCGCCTTATAGAAATCGGGCTGAAACAGCATCGCCCCGGTCGAATTCTGCCCGCCCGCCGAGCCGCCGTAGATGCCGACGCGGCTGATGTCGTACCACGGATATTTGGCGGCGACTGCCTTGTGCCAGAGGATGTGGTCGGGCAGCCCGGCGTCCCCCAGATTGTGCCAGCAGACGTCGTGAAACGCCTTGCTGCGGTTGGCGGTGCCCATGCCGTCCATCTGCACGACGACAAAGCCCAGGTCGGTCAGGGTGGAGTTCAAGCCCTGCGTGGAAAAGCTCTTCGGAGTGAACGAGCCCTGCGGGCCAGCATAAATCTTTTCGATGACCGGGTACTTTTTCGCCG
>DASRJB010000354.1:0-2785 GCA_035649715.1 Pirellulaceae bacterium | reverse complement strand
CACATTTCCTGGGCCGGCCCCAACCGCCCGCTCCCCCGCGAGATCAATCCCCGCCACGTCTATGAGCGGCTGTTCCGCGCTAGCCGGCCGCAGACCGCGGCTGCCGAGCAGGACAAGCTGCTGCTGGACCGCGTGCTGGGCGATGCCAGAAAACTGCGCGAGCAGCTGGGGACCGCCGATCGCCAGCGGCTCGACGAATATCTCGAAGGCGTCCGCTCGCTCGAAGAGCGGCTGGATCGCTCCGTCGCGGGTTTCAACAGCGACTGGCAGCCGCGGGCCGATGTTGGGGCCAACAAGCTGCCGGAGCAGGACCCGGCCACGCACGACGACAACGTGCGATGGATGCTGGACATGCTGGCGCTGGCCTTCCAGTCGGACACGACGCGGATCGCGACGTTCATGTTCGGCAACGCGGTCAGCGGGCGAAACTTCTCGTTTCTCGAAGATGTCCGCGGCGGGCACCACGACATCTCGCACCACGAGAACGACGCCGAGAAGCTGCGGATGTATCAGCGGATCAACCAGTGGCACATCGAGCAGTACGCCTACCTGCTAGGGAAGTTGAAGGGAATGAAGGAAGGCGAGGGGACCGTCCTGGACAACTGCCTGATCCTGTTCGGGGCCGGCCTGCGCGACGGCAACAGCCACAGTCCGCACAACCTGCCGCTGGTTTTGGCCGGCCGCGGCGGCGGGCGGCTCGCCAGCGGGCAGCACCTGGTCTACGAGCGCGACTCGCCGCTGTCGAACCTGTACGTCTCGATGCTGGACGCCTTCGGCACGCCCGTCGAGCGTTTTGCCGACAGCACCGGCCCGCTGGCCGGCGTGCTGGCCTAGACTCCCTCTCCTCAAGGGAGAGTGGACTTAAGTGGCCGCAAACCGATTGCCCGTCAGGCGTTCGTACGCTTCGACGTACTTTTCGCGCGTGCGGGAGACGACGTCGTCCGGCAAATTCGGCGGTGGGCTATTCTTGTCCCAGCTGGTCGTTTCCAGCCATTCGCGGAGGAACTGCTTGTCGAACGACGGCTGCGCCCGCCCGGGTTGATAGCGGTCGGCCGGCCAGAATCGCGAGCTGTCGGGCGTGAGCACTTCGTCGATCAGGATCAGCTCGCCGCCGGCCCAGCCCCATTCGAATTTCGTGTCCGCGATGATGATGCCGCGCTCCCCGGCGTGGGCTGCGGCCCGCGAATAGACCTCCAGGCTTCGCCGCCGCAATTCCTGCGCGACATCGGCCCCAACAATCTGGCTCATCCGCTCCAGCGAAATATTCTGGTCGTGGCCGCTTTCCTCCTTGGTCGCCGGCGTGAAGATCGGCTGGGGCAGCTGCGAGCACTGGGCCAGGCCCGGCGGCAGCGGCACGCCGCACACCGCCTGGTTCTGCCGGTACTCCTTCCACCCCGAGCCTTCCAGGTAGCCGCGGACGACGCATTCCACCGGCACGACCTCGCACTTGTGAACGAGCATGCTCCGCCCGGCCAGCTGCTCGCGGCTGGTGCTCCCCGGCGGCAGCTCCAGCGACGCCACTTCGGTTGAAATCAAGTGGTTCGGCACGCGCAGCAGCTCGAACCAGTAGCTGCTGAGCTGCGTCAGGATGCGGCCCTTGTCGAGAATGCCCTGCGGCATCACCCAGTCGAACGCACTGATCCGGTCGGTCGCGACGAGCAGCAGCCGGTCCGCGAGGTCGTACACGTCGCGGACCTTGCCGCGGCGGACAGGCACTCCGGGCAAGCGGGATTCGACGAGCGCACTCATGCCCGCAGTTATATAGCGCCGCCGGCACGCGGCCAGTGGCGGATTTGGTTGCCGCCGCAGGGCGGGTGGATTAGACTCCCCTGCATCACTTTTCGCTGCGTATTCGTGTTCGAGAAAGGGGCGGACGCGGGAAGGGATTTCATGGGGCAGATGCGTTTCGTGATTCCCCGGCCGGAGCGGCTGGTGGGCGCCGCGGCCGAGCAAGCCTATCTGGCCGGCGCTGAAGGCATCCCCTGGGAATGTCAGACCACGCTCGAGGGCATCGAGCTGATCCTGGAGCGGGACACTCGCGAGTCGGGCTACCTCTATTTTCCCTGGAAGGTGACCGGCCGCGGCCTGTTGCAGCTCTGCTCGGGCAGCCTGATGGAGCGGCCGAACGCCTATCACCTGCCGGTCGAGCTGGCCCGCGGCACGCTCAACCGCGTGCGGAACCAGGCCGGCCAGTGGGAGCAAGCCGGGATGACCATCCCGCCCGCGTTCGAGGAGATGATCCACGCCGCGGCGCTGATCTTTGCCCGCGCGGCGACGGGGCAGGACCATCCCGAAGCGGCGCAGGACTTCGCCGAAGAGGCAATCCGCCTGGGCCTGGACGCCGGAGACCTGCTCAGCCGCGAATACACGCAGCAGGTGCTGGCGATCCGCCGCGGCCAGCAGGCCTCGCTGGGCACGCTGCTGGGCGCCCGCCTGCAAGCGGTGCCCACCGGCGAGGCGGCGACGCGGTTTCAAAGCGCGTTCAACGCCGCGGCGATCGGCACGTTCTGGCCCGACCTCGAGCCGCAGCTGGGCCGATTCAAGTGGGAGGCCACCGACAAGCTGGTCGAGTGGTGTCGCCAGCGGGAATTGCGGCTCTGTATGGGCCCGCTGGTGCACATGGACAAGCACGCGCTGCCGGACTGGCTGTTCCTCGACGAGGATTTCGAGGAAGTGCAGACCTCCGTGCTGGCGTTCATCGACGAGGTCGTTAAGCGCTATCGCGGCAAGGTTGATTTGTGGCACGTCGCGGCGGGGATGAACCTCGACGGCGCATTGGAGCTGA
>DASRJB010000353.1:0-5560 GCA_035649715.1 Pirellulaceae bacterium | reverse complement strand
CCCCCGGCGGCGCGGCGCAGCTCAAGGATGGGCTGAAGCACGACGATTTGCCGGAAAGCGGCCCGCAATCCGCTGCCCGGCAGCCCCCGAACGGAATCGGAGTTCCGCATGCTGCCCCTCGACCCAGGGCTCTTGTTTTGGCTATTGGCCGCGCTGCACCTGGCGGGCCTGGCGAGCATGCTCCTCTCGCGGCTGCCGCAGTCGCACCGCATGCAGTCGGTGTCGCAGCGCGTGTTCCTGTTGTGCCTGGTGTTTGTCGGCCTGGCGACATTCTTCACGATCTGCGTGCAGAGCAACTGCTGGGTCTGGAGCGGCACGACTTTCTCGCTGATGGCCGTCGGGGCGACCGCCGATTTGGGCCAGGCGGCGCGGGCCGGCTTCTAGATTCGCCGCGCCGGCTTGCGGGGCGAGCGCCGGGCGAGGCTCGCGGACAGTACCATACGCTGTAATCCGAATTCCTCGCTCGGAATCCGCCGCATGCCTCGCCGCCTTGGGCCGCTGGCCCTGCTCCTCGTCATGTCTGCCACCACGTTGGCCGCCGATAACCGCGACCGCTTCGAAGCCCGCACGTTTGAGGGCGGCGATCTCCAGCTGCCCTACCGGCTGCTGATGCCGAAGGACTACGACCCAAAGCAGAAATACCCGCTCGTTGTCTTTCTGCACGGAGCGGGCGAGCGCGGCACGGACAACAAGGTGCAGCTCGTGCACGGCATGAACGATTTCGCGTCGGACGAGGTCATGGCAAAATATCCGGCCTTCGTGGTCGCGCCGCAGTGCCCCAGCGACCAGCGGTGGGTGGAAGTCGATTGGACGCTCGACAAGCACACCCAGCCCAAAGAGCCCGGCGCCGCGCTGGCCGCGACGCTGAAACTCGTGGACGCGCTCCAGCGGGAACTCTCTATCGACGGGCGGCGGATTTACGTCACGGGACTGTCGATGGGCGGCTATGGCGTCTGGGACGCTCTCGCCAGGCGGCCGGAGCTGTTCGCGGCAGCCGCACCGATCTGCGGCGGCGCGGATCTGGCCACGGCGGGCAAGATCAAGGCGATTCCGATCTGGGCGTTTCACGGCGAGCGGGACACCGTCGTCAAGCCGCACCGCTCGCAGGGCATGATCGCCGCCCTGAAGGCCGCGGGGGCAGCGCAGCCCGCCGCCGGAAATACAGCGCCGAAATACACCGAGTATCCCGGCGTCGGCCACGACAGTTGGACGCCGACCTATCGCGATCCGGCTTTCTACGAGTGGCTGTTCGCCCAGCGAAAGCCGTAAGGTGGGGCAAGGTTCAGCATCGGTGATTATGGTCTAATTGACGATCGGAACCCGGAACCCCCGAACCCTGGCCCTCGCATGTCCGAATTGCCCTATCCCGACCGGGTGCCTGATCCGAACAACGAGGAGCTGCCCGCCGACCCGTGGAATCCGCTGGTGGTGTCGCGCGGCGGCTCGCCGGTGGCCGTGCGCTGGTCGCAGGGCCTGTGGCTGCACGCTGTCGCGCTAGCAGGCAACGACCAGCATTGCTCGATCCTGCTGGCCGACGGGCGGACCACGCAGCTGCCGCGGGCCAGCGTCGTCGCGATTCCCACGCGGCCCGTGTTCCAGGTCGGCCACGAGGTAATGGCTCGCTGGCGGAATGCGGCCATGTTTCCCGGCACGCTCACGTCGATCGGCGACATGGGCCACACGGTCGCCTGGCACGACGGCGACGTACCCATGCCTGTGCCGCTTGGCTCGCTGACGTTCCTCGAGTGGTGCCAGACGACCGAGCCCGCGGTCGGACCGCCGCCTGGAAGCGCCGCGAAACTAGAACTCAAGCCGCCGGTCGTGCCTGTTCCGGAAATCGTGCCCGGCGCGTGGGTCGCCATCCGCGGCCGCAACGGCTACTGGATCGCCAGCGTCGAGGCCGCGGTGGACGGCGGATTCAACGTCCGCTTCACCGACGGAGCCCGGGCCACCGTGCCCGACAGCGACGTCTTTCCCATGCCCGAGGGCAACGTGTTCGAAGTCGGCGACGAGGTGCTCGCCCTGTGGAAAGGGGGCAGCCTCTATCCCGGCACGATCACGGAAGAGTCGCACGAGGGCTACACCGTCGCCTGGCACGACGGCGACATGCCCCTGGTGGTGAAGCCCGGTACGCTGACGTATTTGTTCTGGGTGCTGGAGGGTACGCAGTAGCCAATCCCCGACGACCGCCATGCTCCGCGCCACGCCTGACGATCGCCGCCGCCAGCAGCAGATGCCGCGCGAGGGCCTCGCGCAGCACCAGCTCTTCCGGCTCCGCAAGCTGCTGACGGAGATCGTGCCGCACAACCGGTTCTATTCGGAGAAACTGGGCCTGGTGGACTGCGACCTGGCGTCGCTCGCCGACCTGGAGCGGCTGCCGTTCACGTTCAAGGATGAGCTGGTCACCGCGCCGTCCGCCGATGAGTTCGCGGCAAATCTGACGTATCCGCTGGAGCGCTACGTCCGCTATCACCACACTTCCGGCACGCGCGGCCGGCCGCTGCCCGTGCTCGACACCGCCGAAGACTGGCAGTGGTGGATCGAGCTCTGGCAGTTCGTCCTCGACCAGGCCGAAGTCGGCCCCGAAGACCGCGCACTGCTCGCGTTTTCGTTCGGCCCGTTCATCGGTTTCTGGAGCGCCCACGACGCGACCGTGGCTCGCGGCACGATGGTGATTCCCAGCGGCGGCATGAACACGCTCTCCCGCGTCGAGCTGGCCCGCCGCATGCGGGCCACCGTGCTGTTTTGCACGCCCAGCTACGCCCTGCGGCTGGCCGAAATCGCCCTGGAAAACCGCGTCGATCCCGCCAGCCTCGACGTGCGGCGGATCGTCGTCGCCGGCGAGCCCGGCGGCTCGGTGCCGGCCCTGCGGCGGCGGATCGAATCGCTCTGGAATGCCCGGCTGATCGATCACGCCGGCGCGTCCGAGATCGGCCCCTGGGGCGTAGGCGACCGCGAGGGCCGCGGCCTGTTCGTCATCGAAACGGAATTCATCGCGGAGTTCCGCTCGCTGGCCACCGGCGGGCCGGCCGACGACGGCGAAATCTCGGAGCTGATCCTGACCACGCTCGGCCGCTACGGCAGCCCGGTCATTCGCTACCGCACCGGCGACGTCGTCCGCCCGCGGTTTGCCGCCGAAGGCTTCGTGCTGCTGGAAGGGGGCGTGCTCGGCCGGGCCGACGACATGCTGATCGTCCGCGGCGTGAACATCTTCCCCAGCTCGGTCGAGCAAATCCTGCGGGCCTTTCCCGAGGTTGTCGAGTTCCGCGTCACCGCCCAGCGGCAGGGCAGTCTCGATTCGCTGCTCGTCGAGATCGAGGACCGGCTCAACAACCCCGATCGCATCGCCCGCGAGCTGCAACTCCGCCTGGGCCTCAAGGTCGAAGTCCGCCCCGCCCCGATCGGCTCGCTGCCGCGGTTCGAAGGCAAAGGCAAGCGATTCCACGATCAGCGGGCGGCGAATTACAACATCTGAAGGACAAATATCAAAGAACCAAAGAACCGAAGAACCAAAGAACCGAAGAACTGAAGAACTGAAGGAGCAGCAATGCAGCCTGCGGAGAGAGTCAGGGTCTATGATTTGGAGGAACGCAGCTACCTGTTTGCGAAGCGCGTTCGGGCCTTGGTAAAGCGGATGCCAAGGACAATGAGCAACTTCGAAGACGGCAAGCAGGTCGTTCGGTCGTCTGGCTCCATCGGTTCCAACTATATCGAGGCCAACGAACCTCTTGGCGAGAAGGACTTTCTGGTTCACATGAAGATATCCCGTAAGGAGTCGAAGGAGTCTCGGTATTGGCTGAGACTCCTTGACCTCGATGGGAATGAAGAGTTGGAGGTGGAACGCCGGGATCTCATTCAAGAGGCCCACGAGCTCATGCACATTTTCAACGCCATCATTCGCAAGCGGTCAGCCTGACCTGCCTCCCTTTGGTTCTTTGGTTCTTCGGTTCTTGGTTCTTCGATTTTTCGACGCCCATGAAACTCTCGCCCTCCGTTGTGGATCATTGCCGCCGCCAGTTTCCGGCGTTGTCGCGCCGCGTGGGGGAGCGGACGGCGGCGTTCTTCGATGGGCCGGGCGGGACCCAGGTTCCGCAGCGGGTGATCGAGGCGGTCAGTCACTACCTGGCCCACACCAACGCGAATTACGGTGGCCTCTTTGCCACCTCGCGCGAAAGCAACAAGCTCTTGGCCGAAGCCGAGCGCGGCCTGGCTGACTTTCTGGGCGCGGATGATCCCGAAACGATCGTCTTCGGCCAGAACATGACCTCGCTCACCTTCGCCCTCTCGCGGTCGCTCGGCCGCACCTGGAAGAGCAGCGACGAGATCATCGTCACGCGACTGGACCACGACGCCAACGTCAGCCCCTGGGTGCTCGCGGCCCGCGACGCCGGCGCGACCGTGCGGTTTGCCAATATCCGGGCCGAGGACTGCACGCTGGACCTGGAAGAGCTGCGGCATTTGATCAACGAGCGGACCAAGCTCGTCGCCGTGGGCTCCGCCAGCAACGCCACCGGCACGATTAGCCCCGTGCGCGACGTCGCCGATTGGGCTCACCAGGTCGGCGCGGTGGTGTTCGTCGATGCGGTCCATTTCGCCCCGCACGGCCTGATCGACGTGCAGGCCCTGGGCTGCGATTTCCTGGCCTGCTCGGCCTACAAGTTCTTCGGACCGCACGTCGGCGTCCTCTGGGGCCGCAAGTCGCTCTTGGAAAAACTGGAAGCCTACAAGGTCCGCCCCGCGCCGCTGGCCCCGCCGCACAAGTGGATGACCGGCACACAAAGCCACGAGGCGATCGCCGGCGCATTGGCCGCGGTCGAGTACCTGGCGGACCTCGGCCGCACGCTCGCCGGCAGCGACGCCCTGCCGCGGCGGGCCGCTCTCCGCGAGGCCTACCGCGAGATCGGCCTCTACGAGCGCGGCCTCTGCGCCCGCCTGCTGGCCGGCCTCGATCAGCTCCCGGAGATTCAGGTCTTCGGCATCAACTCGCCGGAGCGGATGGAAGAACGCGTCGCCACCATCAGCTTCACGCACGACCGCTTCTCCGCCGAGCAGATGGCCGAGCAGCTCGGCCGCGCCGGCTTCTTCACCTGGCACGGGAACTACTACGCCCTGAACCTGACCGAGACGCTCGGGCTGGAACCCGCCGGCATGCTCCGCGTCGGCCTGCTCCACTACAACACGCTCACCGAAGTCGAGCGGTTCCTCGAAGCCCTCCACGGATTGCGGTAGGCCAGTGGTCGGTCCGTCGGTAGCCGATAGTCGGTAGGTCAGTGATGAGTGGTGGTGCGTGGTATTCGTACTGAGTACTCAGCATGGAAACCGACCACCGACCGACCGACTCCCCGACTCCCGACGCCATGCCCGGAAGTCTCGCGCGATTATTGGCCGATTATGTCCCGCTCTGGCACCGGTTAATGCGCCTGCCGGGGCAGCTGTTTGCAATCAGCCCGTTTGACGGCGACAGCCGGCCCAGCCGCGTACGGCTCTTTCAGCCCGGTTCGGGCCGGCCGACGCTGCCCTTTCCGCATCCCTGGAACTACGACCAGCCGATCCGCATTCT
>DASRJB010000352.1:0-2234 GCA_035649715.1 Pirellulaceae bacterium | reverse complement strand
CAGGGTCGTGGCCTGAGGCAATGCGACCGGCGTTCCTGGATTGAGCTGCTGGTGGAGATTTTGCTGTTCGATGAACGGCAGGATGAACGCGCCCCAGGCCCAGCCGGGGTTGGCGTACATCTCGTAGGGAAAGACGAGGTGAACGTCGTGGTAGTTGTGAATTCCGAGGGCCAGTTGCTTGAGGTTGTTGCCGCACGACATGCGGCGGGCGGCTTCCCGCGCGGCCTGCACCGCGGGCAACAGCAGCGCCACCAGCACGCCGATGATGGCGATGACCACCAGCAGCTCGACGAGGGTGAAGGCTCGCCGTGGGCCGCGCGGCGAGGAGGGCAGGGCGTACATATCGGCTCCGGCAAGAACGGTTGACAACTACGAGCTGATGCTAGCGAATGATCAACTCCAGTCAATGTTTTCCCGGAGAAGCCGCCGATCGTGCCGCGTTACGATCGGTTAAGGCGCAGCCAAGTCGCTGGCGGGAATCATCGCTGGTGCGCCAGCCGCTCAATGTTCCCGGCGGAGTCGCTGGCCAGGGCGGTGAGCTTGGCTGCGGCCGGCGCGTCGAGCCGAATCTCCCATTGGGCGAAGTTCTCCGCAGTGGCGACGGCCAGCTGGCCGTTGACGGTGACGCTCTTCACCGCGCCGTTGTCGCTCGTCGTGCCGCGCACCAGCAGCTTGCCGCCGGCAGCGGGCAAGACGTCGGTGATCACCGTAGCCGGCGGCCGGTCATCGACGGGACTTAGTAGCGTCGGAAACTCGACGTTCTGCACTTCGGCCACGCGCGAGTGTTCGCCCGTCAGCGGCGGAAGCTCCTTATAGTTGCTGCCGTCGCCCAGCAAGTCGGTGGCTTGAGTACTGACCACCTTGGCGTGCTTGCCCGGGCCGAAATAGTCGTGCACGAAGATGGCCACGCCTTTGTCCGTCGGCGGCTTCAGCCACATCCCGCCGTACATGTTGAAGAGCGAGCGGTCCTTGCTGATGCCCGTCATTCGCACATTGCGAATGTGCGTGACCGCCCGGCCGCTGGCGTTGTAGTGCGTGACCGGAAACAGAATCTTGTTGCCGCGGCCAATGTTCTCGAAGGCCAGGCCGTCGATCGTCACGACGCCCTCTTGCACGCTCGTGTCGCCATAGGCTGCGCTGAACGGCTCGTCGGGCGTTTCGCTGATCGTCAGGTTCCGATAGACGTGCTGGTCGAAGGTGGGAAAGTACATCCCGTAGCGGCAGCGGTGAATCTTCAGGTTCTCCACCAGCAGGCTCGGCGACTGCCCGCGGAAGGCGTAGTGCGTGCCCCAGATGCGCAGGTTGCGGACGATCAGCGGGTGCCGCTCGTCGGGGCCGACCTTCGCCACGCCCTCGCCCAGGTTCATCCCATACAGGCCGTCGCTGTGGCACTCGTTGTCGTCGAACCGCACGAAGGGCAGCGTGCGGATATCGACCTTCGGCCGCGAGCCGTCGGGGGCGAGCACGCTCAGCTTCAGGTCGAAGCGGCCGGTCTGCGTGGCGTCGAAGCGATAGCCGTACTGCTCGTTGTCACAGGCGACGTTGCGGGTAAACGTGTTCAGGCAATTGGCCCACCAGAAGCCCGCCCCGTCGTTCTTGTCGAACGGCAGCACCTGCCCCTTCAGCGGCTTGCCCGCGCGGGCCTGGACTGCGAGATTGCGGTCCAGGACGTTGTTCACCTCGGTGCCGTCCTCGAGGAAGAAGCCGTGGCCGATGCTCTTGTATCCGACGCAGTCGCGGACCACGAGGTAGTTCGTGCCGTGGATCGTCAGCCAGCGGTTGCCGCTGTCCCAGATCGAGGCCCCGACGACCGAACTGCCCCGCATCGTGTCGCCGCACAAATGAAAGTGCAGGCTGTAGCGGCCGAGCGCATTCGGCTTGCCCAGGTGGCGGAACTCCGCGTAGCGGATCGAGCCCGCCGAGCCGCGGTGATACATCGTGTGCCCCCGCGACTGCTCCGGCTCGGCCGATTCGACCACCACGTTGCGGCTGAGGTTTGCGGCCTCCCCGCGATAGTCGCCATCCGCGGCATGTTCGTATTCCAGCGGCTGATCGAGCGTGAGCTTCACTCCGTCAATCGCCTTGATCAGCCGCTCCTCGGTCTGGCCCCCCTCGCGCTTGTAGGTGCCCGAGCGGAGCAGCGTGGTCGCGGTGAGGATGACGCGGTCGCCGACCCGCCACCCGCTCGCCGGCTCGGCCAGCGTGACGGCCGAGTCGCCGGCCTGCGCCGGCTC
>DASRJB010000351.1:0-7552 GCA_035649715.1 Pirellulaceae bacterium | reverse complement strand
CGGCGTCACGGCCTCGCGCGTCCGCAGCACGCCCTGGATGATCCACGGCTGCCGCCCGACTTCGGTCACGAACCAGCCGGCTTCGAGGCCGAGAAATCCCAACGGCCCGGCCAGCACCACGAGCCAGAGCAGCCAGCGGCTCTCGAACAATGCTTGCCTTCGCCAGAAATATGTCGTCCAGAACAGAATCGACACGAGGACCATGGCCATGCCGGAACCGACCATCAGTTGGAACGCCAGGTGCGTCAGCCCGACGTTGGGCCAGTCGGCCCGCGGCGTCTGGTCGAGGCCGCGGACTTCGGTCGCCGGGTTGCCGTCGGCCAGAAAGCTCAAACCTCCGGGAATCTCGAGCGCCCAGCGGGTCTTGCCCGCCGCTTCGTCCGGCCAGCCGCCGAGCCGCAGCGGCGCGTGCGTTTGCGTCTGGAACTGGCCTTCCATCGCGGCGAACTTCACCGGCTGCGTGCGGAAAACGTACTTGGCCAGGTAGTCGCCCGACAGCGGCTGCAGCACGGCGGCCAGCGAGCCGACGGTCATGGCGACGAGCAATGCCGCACGAAACGACGCGTCGTGCGGAGAGCGCAGCAGCCGCCAGGCGTACCAGCCGCTGACCGCGAAAGCGACGGAGATGTAGCAGGCGAGGGTCGAGTGCCAGGCCATGTGCGCCCAGAGCGGATGCTTGAAGATCGCGAGTGGGTCGGTGACAACCACGCGCCCGCCGGCCAGTTCGAAGCCGACCGGCACCTGCATCCAGGCATTGACTCCGAGCACGAAAATGCCCGAGAGCATGCCGCTGGCCGCAATGACCACGCCGCACCACCAGTGGGCGAGCGGACTCAGCCGCTCCCAGCCGTAGAGATAGAGGCCGATGAAGATCGCCTCGAGAAAGAAGGCGTAGCCCTCCAGGCCGAAGATGTGACCGACGACCGCACCGAGCAGCTCCATGTAGCGCGGCCAGAGCAGGCCGAGCTCCAGCGAGAGCGCCGTGCCCGACACAGCGCCGACCGCGAACAGGAGGCCCGTCACCTTCGCCCACCGCCTGGCCAGCGCCAGGTAGTGCGGCTGCCCGGTCCGCAGGTAGAGCCCTTCGACGATTACTAAGAGGAGCGGCAGGCCGATGCCGATCGCCGCATAGACCATGTGGAACGCCAGCGACACCGTCATTTGCAGCCGCGCGGCGGTCAGACTGTCCATCGCAGGCTCCGCAGGCAGAGTTCCGTTCGATTATAGGCATCGCATCGACTGTATCGGTCGTGCAGGCCGCACAACCGCTGGCCGCCGCGTCCGCATTAGCGCCGGGGGCGGCCGGGGCCGACGTTGTTTGGCCGGGCAACCTAGGTTTGCGCTGAGGCTGCGCCGCCCCTGCGGCGCTGGTGTTACTCGACTGTGCGGCGTCATCATGATCGCCACCGCGGATATCGAATCTTTTGTCGCCGCGCAGCCGTGGGAGGACGATCCGACTCCGGTCATCGACCGGATTTCGGCGACGCTGCGGGAAGCGTTCGGCGCGACCTTCACGTTCTGGGACGGCCAGACGGGCGAATTGCTACACGCTTCGACGCAGCAGCCGGCGAGCAGCGATCCGTTTCGCGGGCAATTGGCCCGGGCGGTTCACGGCAACCAGCCGCAGTTCATCTCGGACGAAGACTGCGTGCTGCTGTTGGCCGTGCCGCTGCCGCTTTCGCGGGACCGCACGACCGTGGCGACGGCGGCGTTCGTGGTCCGGCCCGTCGCCGCCCACGAGCACCTGGCTGGCCCGTCGCACCTGCTCGGCCTCGATCAGAGCAAGGCCCTGGCCTGGATTCTGCGGCAGCCGATCTGGTCGCCCGAGGCGCTGCTCCGCCTGGCAACGGCCGTGCAGGCCCAGGTTCGAGCCGAAGAGAAAACGGTGCAGCTGGAGCGCGAGGTCGAGAAGCTCTCGGACAATCTGGCGGCGACGTACGAAGAGATTTGCCTGCTGCACGGCGTGACGCAGAACCTGCGGATCAGGAGCGACGAAGAGCAGCTCTGCGCCCTCGTGCTGCGGTGGCTGCTCGACTGCATCCCGACGAAGTCCGTGGCGATCCAGCTGCTGCCGGTCGCCAAGGAAGGACAGATCACCTACCGGGCCCGCACCCGCAGCGTCCTGCTCACCGCGGGGCAGTGCCCGCTCGACAACCAGCAATTCACGCAGCTCATCGAGGACCTGAACCTGGAGGCCGGCTGCGGCCCGCTCGTGGCCAACCGCAGTGTCACCGGCTCGGCGAGCTGGCGGTTTGCTGGCGTGCGCGAGCTGATCGTCGTGCCGATGACCGAGGGCGACCGCGTCTTCGGCTGGCTGGCCGTGCTCAATCACACGGACGGCGGCGAGTTCGGCACGATCGAGGCCAGCCTGCTGAATTCGGTCGCGGCGATGCTCGGCATCCACAGCTCCAACCGCGACCTGTACCGGCAGCAGTCGGAGTTTTTGGCCAGCGTGGTGCGGGCCCTGACCAGCGCGATCGACGCCAAGGACCAGTACACCTGCGGCCACAGCGACCGCGTGGCCCGCATTTCGGTGCGGCTGGCCCAGGAGCTGAACTGCGAAGCCGAGATGCTGCACACGCTCTACATGGCGGGCCTGTTGCACGACATCGGCAAGATCGGCATCGATGACGCCGTGCTCCGCAAGCCGGGCAAGCTGACGCCGGCCGAGTTCGAGCACATCAAGCAACATCCCGAGCTGGGCTATCGCATTCTGGCTGACATCAAGCAGCTGGCCGACGTGCTGCCCGCCGTGCTGCATCACCACGAGCAGTGGGACGGCCGCGGCTATCCATTCAAGCTCGTCGGCGACCAGATTCCGTTCATCGCCCGCATCGTGGCCGTGGCCGACGCCTACGACGCGATGACCGGCGACCGGCCCTATCGCCCCGGCATGCCGGTCGAGCGCGTCGAGCAGATCTTCAAGAACGGCGCGGGGCAGCAGTGGGATCCAGAGGTCGTCAAGGCTTACTTTGTCGCCAAGGGCGACATCCAAGCGATCGCCGGCGAAGAGCGGGCTAACCTCACGCTCGACGTGCAGCAGTGGACGTAGTGTAGTCCGCGCGCTCCGCGAGCGGACGCCTCACGGGGAGCGTGAGGACCACACACCCGCCCCTTCTATCCGCCCCGCTGGGCTGGCCTTAAACTTGGGGATTCTTCATGAATCCCTAAGGCAAACCATGTCGCTCGATCCCTATCAGCCGTGCCCCTGCGGCAGCGGCAAGAAGAACAAGTTCTGCTGCGGCCCGGAAGTCCTGGCCGACCTGGCCAAAATCGACGAGGCCCTGGCCGGCGAGCAGCGGCTGGCGGCCCTGGACCTGTGCAACCGGCTGCTGGAGAAAAAGCCCGATCAGCCGGCGATCCTGGTGCACAAGGCGACGGTGCAGCTGGCGCTGAACGAGCTCGACACCTGCCGCGAGACAGTGGCGCGGCTGCTCAAGGTCATGCCGACGAGTGCCGCGGGCCTGGCGATCGCCTCGATCCTGGACTGCCAGGAAGGCAAGGCCGAAGAGGCGGTCGATAAGCTCCAGACGGCTCTCGAGAATCAGCAGGGGCAGCTGCTGCCGGTGGTGTATGAGGCGCTGGGCATCGTCTCCCGGACGCTGAACGCCGTCGGCGAGCCGCTGGCGGCCCAGACCTACGCCGTGTTCCAGGCGGCAGCCTCGCAAGGCAAGGACCGCAACGCGGTCATGAATCTGCTGGAACTGGAATCCGGCGGGCAGATTTCGCTGGCGGTGCACGGCATGACCGGGATGGTCTCGGCGCCGGCCGACGGCGCGCTCTCGGCTGCAGGAATCGCCGAGTTCAACGAGGCCCTGAAGCAGGCCGATCTTGGCTGCTGGCGAGCCGCGGCCAAATTGTTCGAGGCCCTGGCGCAAAAATTCCCGCAGGAGCCGGCGGTCTGGCGGAACATGGCCGTCTGCAAGCTGCGGGTCATCGACAACGCCGGGGCGAGGGCCGCGCTGCGTAAATTCGCGGCGCTGCCGGCCGTGCCGCGCGACGATGCGGTCGAAGCCGAGGGGCTGGCGCAGTACCTCAGCGACCTGTCGGAAGTCGATACGGTGCCGGAGATCACGGTGACGATTGCCGTGACCGACGCTCAGGCGCTGCGCGAGCAGCTGCTGTCGAACAAGCGGGTGCAGAGCATTCCCTTCGACCCCGCCCAGTTCCGCGAGGCCGACGAGCCGCCGCCGCTGTTTGGGTTCCTGCTGCTCGATCGCGAAGTGCCGGCCCATTCGGCCAGCCTGTCGCGCGACAACGTGCCCAAGGTGCTGGGCGAGGTGTTGCTGTACGGCAAGGAAACCGACCGGCCGGCCCGCGTGGAGTTCGCCGCGGTGAAGACCGCCGACTTCGAGAATCGGATCAAGCACCTGCGCGACGTGCTGGGCCCGTTGGCCGGCGAAAAGCTGGGCGAAGAGGAAACCGGGCGCATGCCGGCGGTCAGCGCCGCGCTGGCGATCAACTGGCGATTCCCCGACGATACGCCGCCCGATTTCCGCAAGCGGATGATCCAGGAGCATCGCACGCAGACGCTGCTGAGCATCTGGCCGAACCTGCCGATGGGCGTGCTCGACGGACGTTCGCCCCGGCAATCGGTTGGGGATCCCTTCGGCCAAATTCGTGTGCAGGCCGTCATCCTGCAAATGGACCTGGCCGAGCCGGTCGAGAACCCGGACCACAACAAGCTTCGCCGCTCGCTGGGCCTGCCGGCCGCGGAGCCGATCGATCCGTCGGGTGTCCGCGTCGAGTCGCTCTTGCCCGCGCGGCAAACGCGCCTGGCGGTCGAGAAGCTCACCGACGATCAACTGCACGGCGTCTGGCGGCGGGCGGTGATCGTCGCCGCCCCGCGGCTGGTGCGGCACATCGGCCTGGAAGTCGTCCGCCGGCCGAGCTTCGCGAAGCGGACCGACATCGACCTGGCGGAGACCTACGACATCCTCGCCCGCATGGCCCTGGATGCCGACGAGGCCCTCAGCTATTTGCAAAAAGCCCAGGAGATCCTCAAAGCCAAGGGCGCGTCGCCGGCCCGGTTCCTGCTCGCGGAGTTGCCGTATCGCCTGCAGCGCGGCGAAGAGCAGGAGAGCCGGCGGATTCTCAATTTGCTCACGACCAAGCACGCCCGCGAGCCCGGCGTGCAGCAGGCGCTGTTCAACCTCCTCGCCCAGCTGGGCCTGGTGCGAATGGATCCGGCGACGGGCCGCCCAGTGATGACGGTGCCCGCCGGCGCGGTGCCGGGAGCCGCCGCGGCGATGCCCGCCGGCGCGTCTGCCGCTCCCGCCCCCAAGTCCGCCGTCTGGACTCCCGACCAGGGCGCGCCCGCCGCCGCCGGCAGCGAAGGCAAGAGCAAGCTCTGGCTGCCGGGAATGGACTAGGAATTCAAAATGCAGAGTGCAGAATTCAGAGTGTGACGTTCTGAGTTCTGAATTCTGTATTCTGATTTTGACATGGCTTCGTCCTTCGATTCTGAAGTGATGCAGCGAGCGATTACGCTCGCCCGCCGTGGGGAAGGCTTTGTCGAGCCGAACCCGCTGGTGGGCTGCGTGATCGTGGGTGAAGGGCAGGTCGTCGGCGAAGGCTGGCATCAGCGGTTCGGCGGGCCGCATGCGGAAATCGAGGCGCTGCGGGCGGCGGGCGAGCGGGCCCGCGGCGCGACGCTGTACGTGACGCTCGAGCCCTGCTGCCATCACGGCAAGACACCGCCCTGCACGGAGGCGGTGATTGCGGCGGGCATCCGCCGCGTGATCGCGGCGATGAGCGATCCATTTCCGCAAGTGGCCGGCGGTGGCTTGGCGCAGCTGGCTGACGCGGGAATCACGGTCGAAACCGGTTTGCACGAGGCCGAAGCCCGCGCGCTCAACGCGCCGTATCTCAAGCTGCTGGCGACCGGCCGGCCATGGGTCATCGCCAAGTGGGCCATGACGCTCGACGGCAAGCTCGCCACGCGCACCGGCGACAGCCAGTGGATTTCCAGCCCCGCTTCGCGAGCCGTCGTTCATCGCCTGCGCTCCCGCGTCGATGCCATCGTCGTCGGCCGCGGCACCGCCGAGCGCGACGATCCGCTTCTGACCGCCCGCCTGGAAAACGCCCAGCCGCCGCGAGTCTCCACGCGTATCGTCCTCGATTCGCACGCCAGCCTCCGCACGGACAGCCAGCTCGTCCGCACCGCCCGCCAGTATCCCACACTGATCGCCGCCGGCCCGGACGCCGCCGATAGCGACGAGAGCCGCCTGACCGCCGCCGGTTGCGAAGTTCTCCGCCTCGGCCAGTCCGCGCCTGTCGAGCGGCTGCACGCGCTCTTGGCCGAGCTCGGCCGCCGCCGCATGACGAACATCCTCGTCGAAGGGGGCAGCGAAGTCCTCGGCGCGTTCTTCGATGCCAAGCAGATCGACGAAGTCCACGTCTTCATCGCACCCAAGCTCATCGGGGGCGCGATAGCTCGCTCGCCCCTCGGTGGCGGCGGCATCGCAGCAGTCGCGCAGGCGCTGCTGCTCAAGCAGCTGCTGGTTCGCGAGCTGGAGGGCGATGTCTACGTCTCCGGCCGGCCCGCGACCTAACCTCTCAAAGCCGCGACCAGTGGTCGCGCTTTACCATGCGCACTGCGACCACTGGTCGCGGCTTTGAACCAATTATTAGCCCCCTGGTTGGGCAGGCGCAACCGCGCCTTTCTTCGCACTTTTTCGTCGCAACTCTCGACGGGCCAGCGACTTGCGAGCCAAGCGTCCGCAGGCCGATAACAACTACTTATTAGGGTTTGAGAGGTCTCGCGTCGCGTCCCGGCTCTTCCTCAAAGCCGCGACCAGTGGTCGCGATGCACTCTTAACCCGACGCGCAAGCGCGTAAGCGAGGGTGTGCGTCGGCAGAGCGCGACAAGTGTCGCGCTGCACGGTCAGAGCTCGTCGCGGCATTAGGCCGGCTGCGTTTTACCGATTTGCCAAATACCATGTCGCCGCCGAACGATCCTCGCGGCCAAGTGGAATTGTAACTATCCGTCCACCACATGTCAAGCGCAACACAACATCTTGTGTTCCGCCTCCGCCCAACCACAACCTATTGTGGTCGCGCCTCCTAGCGGCCCCTGAAAGAAGGGCCATCGCGCCGCAGCCGCGCAGCGGCGGCAGAGTAAAGCCGTGGGCGTCAGCCCACGGCTACACTCCTTCGCCGCTACGCGGATGGATCGCAGTGTCGCAGAACAATCGTGCAAATGATCGCGTCGGCGAGGTAGCGCGCGACCACTGGTCGCGGCTTTGGCCAGCTTCACGGCAATGCGGCGAAGGCGCGGGTGAACTTCTCGCGCACGCCCGGGATCAGCCGCAGGGCGTTTTCGTGATAGACCTTGCGGAGGACTTCGTCGGGCAGGTTGAGGCCAAAGATGTTCCAGAGGCCTTGCGGCGGGAAGGGCTTTTCGGAGTAGGGGAAGTACTCGTCCTCGGTTTCCAGGAACCGCCAGTAGAGGCGTATGCGCTCTTCCGGCCAGGGGCCGTCGGTGCCGAAGAGAATGCGGTCCTGGTATTTGAGAAAGAACCGCCGGGCGGTGAAGGGCTGCCGGCCCAGC
>DASRJB010000350.1:0-2297 GCA_035649715.1 Pirellulaceae bacterium | reverse complement strand
GGCCACGGCGTGGCCGACGTGCTGGTCGAGCCACTCGCGAGCGCCGCTCGGGGTTTTGCAGGAGAGCTTGCACTCCAGCATCGGCGCGGCCGCCTCCGGCGCGCTGACCAGCGTGAAAGCCTCGACGAGCAGTTCGCACTTTTCCTTGTTCGTCTCGGCCAATATCGAATCTCGCACGCAATCGAGCGCGTCGTACTCGGTGCAAGCCAGGAAGGCCCGCACGTGCTCGGGCGTCCGCATCCGCAGCTTCATCCGCCGCCATTCGGAGGCCACCAGGTCGGGCGAGCCGAGGCCGAAGACGACGTCCTGCGGCCGGTGATAGTGATCGGCCCAGTCTTCCTTCGTGTAGCGGTCGTCCGGCCAGGTGCTGGTCACCGCATACACCTCTTCGTGCATCCCCAGCACGGCGGCCAGGTAATACGCGATCGGCAGCGGCTCATACAAATCGGCCGGCGTTTTGGTCGGATCCCAGTTCTTCAGCAGCGGCTTGCGGGCAGCCTGGACCTGCGCGTCGGTCAGGTATGGATAGACGTATTTGCTAAAGCCCTGCATCAGGCTGCCGAGTGCCGCGGCGAGCTGATAATCCCGCGCCTGAGGCTTGCACAGGATGAGCAGCTCCAGATACTCCTCGGCGGAGAGCAGGTTCGCAATCGCCAACGAGGCTTCATCCGGCAGGCCGTGCGGGTTGCGGGTCAGCACGTTCACTACGTCCGCCGCCGCCACTTTGCCGCTGAATTTCTTCTTGGCCAGCTTTTCGGCCTGTTTCTGGAGCGAGTCGTTGCGCTCCCGCGGCAACGTCATCGCCTCCAGCCAGAAATGGGCCTCTTCCGGCGACAGGGCGGCCGGCAGGTTCAGGTCCCGCCATTTCACGTGCCAGCCGTAGTATTCGGTGCGGAGCTTGGCCATTCGCCCCGCGGCAGCCTCCTGATCGAACGGCTGCGGCTCTCCACGGGCAAGTACTTTCCGGTCCCTGAAGGTGGCCCGCGCCCAATCGGCCGGCTCCAGGTCCAGCTGCCGCTTGGTGGAAAGGTCGGCTGCGGCCGCCGGGGCCGGCGCTGCTGCGCCCGCGCCATTGGTGGCCGCGGGCTCATCGGCCGACTTCGCCTTGGCTTTGGGGGGCTTCGCCGCGGCCGGTTTGGCTGCCGGCTTCGCAGTTTGCTTGGCAGCGGGCTTCGCGGTTTGGTTGGCAGCGGGCTTCGCGGTGGACGCACTGCCGCCCGCATCGACATAGCCCTTTTTCACCTTTTCGGCGACGAGCTTGTCGTACGCCTTCTGGGCCGCGTCGTCGTCGGCAAACTCCTTCGTTTGCTCCTGGCCGGCCGTGCCGACGCGGCCGAACGTGACCGTGAACGAGCTTCCCGAGAGCTCGATGTTCCAGAACTTGTTCGAGCTGCCGTCCTGAAAGACGAGTTCCCGCCGCGCGCCGGCCTGCGCCACTGCTTCCACTGATTTCGCCATGGGGGCTCTCCGCAAATCGATCGAGGAGGAGTGGCAACTAATGTAGTGGGGCCGCAGGCGTCAAGCGACAGGACCAGTTGCGGCTGGCCGGCGGCCCTTAGAAAATGGCGCGACTCATGCGGGGATGGTTGTTTCTTCAGGCATAACCTCGCCCGAGCCTGCCGCCCCTAACAGGGGCTAAGAAACTGATTCAGCGCTAGCCCGGAGTCGGGAGTCGTTGGCGCGGATTCAGATCGCCATTGCGGCAACCCTCTCCCGCCAAAGACTCCCGACCCCGGAATTCCCTGCGCTCCCCCGGTCGTGGGACCTCCAGAATGGACCACACTAGTCCATTCCTCCAGCGCGCGAAAAAAAGTTTTTTTCACGACTTACGGCGAGCAGCGTTTTTGTAAGTCTGTACTCTATCTGCCCTTGCGATGACACCGGCGGAAAGGTGTTTGCCTAAAATGTACACAAGTTGCTTTTCAGACACAGATCCGCTTGCCAAATTGCTGGGTGCCGATCGGGCCGCCGTGCGCCGCGGGTGGATGGTCCACTCGCGGCCCCGCCGCCTGGCTGTCGGCTCGCTGCAAGGAGAATCCTGTGTTCACGAACATCACGGTCCGCCGCCCACGCCGCCAGCGCCCGCCCAGCGCCCGCGATCAGGCGCTGTTTTTCGCCTATCTGCTCCAGGGCAAATCCCAGGCGGAGCTGGCTCTTGAGTGCTGCCTGTCGCAGGCCCGCGTGTCGCAGATCATCCGCCGCGTCCGCGCCTGGCGGCACCAGCTCAGCACCGAGGAGCAGCGGGCGCACCAGGAGCTGTACGAGACGGTCTATCGCACGGCCATGCGGAAGCTGCT
>DASRJB010000349.1:0-2586 GCA_035649715.1 Pirellulaceae bacterium | reverse complement strand
CGGGGCCGCCGCACTTGCACGGGCACAGACTGTCCGCTGGCCCACGGGCCAGCCCACACGGCCGACGCGGCGACCAGGCCGCACGCCAGCCACTTATTCCACGATGACTTCATAATCTCGACCCCTTTGAAAAAGATGAGTAAGGAACACTCCCTGTCCCGTTGCGTGCCCCCAACTGACCAGACAACTGACTAATACGATCGCTTCACCGGCGTGATCGTGTACTGCTCGACCGGCACGTACATCGGCCGGCCGTCATCCAGCCGGCCCGGAATCAGCCGCTGTTCCACCTCCACGTCGTGATGCCGCTGGAGCCAATCCAGCACGTACGGATCGAGGCCCGGCTGGCTCTCCCGCAGGTACTCGTCGAGGTTCTGCCGGATCTCGTAAACCGGCAGCTCGCCCGCACTTCGCTGCTGGCCGTCGTCGCCGCCCACCACCACCTGCACGTTGGCGATTGGCCGCAGAACCGTGAGGCGCTCGTCGCCGGGGGCGTCACGGTTGGCCAGCAGCTCGCTGGGAAGGTTTCCGCCGGCCATCCCATCTTGCGGATCGCCGAACCAGATTCGCGGCAGCGTGACGCCCAGCCCAAAGGCCAGGGCAAAGCTGGCAGCCATTGCCAGCAGCGTGCCGAGCTTCGGCCACCACGGCCGATGCATCGTTGCCGGTTTGTTCGCCGCAGCCGGCCGCACGTCGAGCGCTCGCCGCACGCTGCCCAGCTCGGTCCCCAGCGCCTGAGCCTCGAGAAACGCCAGGGCACAATCTCGCCAGCCGCCGGGTTCGTGCTCGAGCCCGGCGAGCAGCGACCGGTACTCCTCGGCGGTCAACTCGCCATCGACGAGCCGGTCGAACCGGGCGTCGCCGTCGCGGGGAGTAAGTTCATCCTGCCGGCCGATCATCGTCCCACCTCCACAACGTCCAGCGCCGCCAGTTCCTGCCGCAGCCGGCCGCGGGCCCGGTGCAAGCGGGCCTCCACAGCGGCATGGCTCACGCCCAAGTGGGCGGCGATCTGGTGATAATTCCAATGCTCCGTGTACTTGAGCAGCAAAATCTCCGCGTCCTTTGGCGCCAGGCCGGCCAGGGCCCGCCGCACCAATTCGCGGCGCTCCTCGGCCAGCAGCCAGCCCAGCGGATCGGCCGCCGCCGGCGGGCCGCGCTCCTGCCGCTCCACCTGGTCGGCGTAGCGCCCCGCCAGTCGTCGCCGCCGGCCGCACTTGCGGCGATAGAGCAGCGCCTGCCGCACCGTCAGCCGATACAGCCACGGGGCCACCTTGCCCGCATCGGCGAGCGGCGCTGCCTGCTTCACGGCTGCCAGCGCCACTTCCTGCATCACCTCATCGACTGCCTGCGGCTCCTGCAGGCGCGCAACAGCGACGGTGCGCAGCCACCGATCGTGCTGCGCGAGCGCCGCTTGCCAGTCGATTGGGCTTGGAGTCACGTGACGATCAGCCTGGCCTCTCGCCCGACCTGGATACGTTACCGCTGGCAGCCGGTTCTTGCCGCGGGCCGCCGAGAGGAGGTAAGGATAATTCCCGATAGCCCTCGGCCACGAAACGCTGAAAGTCAGGGTATCAATCGCAAGTTAGTTCCCAGCATGCACTTATAGCGATCTGGGAGACTGAATTCCTTATGATGCTTTGAACAGTTAGACAGGTCCCCGCGGAATTATCCTTACCCTTCGCATACCTCGTTCAAAGTAGGTCCCTTCTGCCGGAAGGGACCTTCAGGGAAGCGCAGCGACCGCGCCCATTGCCAAGGTTCGACCGTGCCGCGCCCGGCAGGAGGGACCTACAGGCGAAACTCGCCGTGAATCCATAGGAAGGCCACAACAAATGGTTGCGCAACGAGGGACAGCAGCAGGCCAAGAACCAGTTTCCACATGCGTTCGCACAGCCAATCGATGGCAACGCTGAGCAATCGCGGCGGAAAGTACCCGGCCTCCTGTGGCGACTGGTAGGGGTTTTCGTCTTTCAACGTTCGCGGTCCTTTGGCTCTTGGCGGCCCATCGCTCGCAGGTCAGTCGCATGCCTCGCGCGGCCGCCAGCGAACCATTGCAGCATTCGTTTTTGTAGTGGACAGATTATACAATGACCTCGCCCGTTTTCGGACCTCTCGAGCGGCAAAACTCTCCGACTGCCGGCGCGCAAACTTTTCGGGCACAAGGAGTTGCAACTATTTTCAAGAAAATGGAAGCCAGTCATGCCTTTCTCTAGGCGTCAGCTGGCCTTTCAGAGCGGCCGCGAGTGCAATGAGCCCCGCTGCCGGCGAGATCAACTACAGTCGCGTCCTGCGGGCCGCGAAGGAGCTGGGCTACACTGGCTTCGTCGGCCTGGAGCTGCGTCCCCAAGAGCGAGCGAGGCAGCCGCCCTCGCCGTGAAGCAGGCCGACGGCTGGTGAACCGATGGCCGACCGCGATGCTCTGCTGGGCCGCGAAACCGCGCCACTTTTAGCCGCCGGGCTGATCGCCGGCGGCATGAGTCTGGTGGCGTTGCTGGTTTACGTGCAGCCCACTCGGCACGACGCAGCCTGGCGTGGCGTAATGCTTGGCACGCTTTTCGGCCAGGTCAGTCTAGCGGCAGCGTGGAC
>DASRJB010000348.1:0-4706 GCA_035649715.1 Pirellulaceae bacterium | reverse complement strand
GGCGCGATCGTCCGCTTCGGCGCGATCGAGGCCAAGATCAGCTATGAGGGCGGGCCGCTGGGCAACAGCGTGACGCTCACCGTCACCGATCAGCTCAAGATCGTCCGCACGAATAGCGAGGTCGCAGCACTGGGCGTGATCGTGCGGACCGCCGAGCCTCAGCTGCTGATGCAACGCCCGCAGTCGGCGGCCGCTGGATTGTTGCTGACGGAATCCACCGCCGCCGTGGCGAACGCCGATACGGTCGATCGTCCGCCTGCCGCGGCCGAGTTTCGCGCGGCCCAACGGTTGCGAGTCTACTTCCGCGTGGTCAACGAAGGCACGGCAGTCGAGGATCCGAAGGAGCACGAGCTCGATCCCGCGACGGCCCTCCGCGACGTGCTGGGCATCTTCAAGCGGCTGGCGTTTCCCAACGGCCGCTATCGCCTGTACTTGCAAGAGCCCGGCAGGCGCGAGCGGTTGATTGTCGAAGTGAACATCGTAGACGGCAAGATCGTGCCGCAGAACTTCCGCGAAACGGAATCCCAGGGCGCACCCCTGCTGCCGCAGACAGAGGCGGCTCCCGCGCCGCCGCCCGCTGGTCAACCGCCGGCGCCTGCGCAGCCCGCGGCCGGGAATGCTGAGCAGCCCGCGGCCGGGAATGCAGTGCAGCCCGCATCGGGTGCAATTGCCGTTTCCCATGATCGCGACTCGTCGGCCGCCTCGCTAATGGGTGTGGGATTCGGCCTGGCGGCGACTGCTCCGGTCTGGCTCGATCGCGTCCAAAAAGTCATAGCGCAGGGCGGCGCTCTGCCGCGAGGAAGATTCTCGCGACTGCTTCGCAGGCTGGCTGCGGCCCCGTTCGCAGGCCCACGCATGGTTCAAAATCCCTGATCGCAGTTCGGGCGAGAGCCCGACACGTTGGAGCCGCCCTCGTGCTTACCTGTCCCCATTGCAAAGCCACGCTCTCGCCTGCGCAGGTTGCCCAGCAGCAATGCCCGCATTGCCAGCGCGCGATCCAAACCGGCGAGGCCACGATCGATTTCGGCCGCGGGGCGCCAACGATCGACGGGCCATCGCCCGGCCAACAGGCGAAGCCCGCGACGGTCGATAACCTCGCCGAAGTCACGTTCGACCTCGGGGCCCCTGGCTCGGTCGGTAGCACCGCGAAACCAGATTCGCACTCTCAAACGCACGATTCCACAGCGTTGCCTCAGGCAGCCACGCCATCGAGCGGCGATTCGCCATCTGCCAGCGGCGGCAGCAGCGGTTCGGCCCACGACCAGACGCTCGATTCCACCAGCCGTGATTCTGCAATCGGCAGCCGGCCCGGCGGCAGCCACGGCTCGTCCCCCACGATCGACTCGGTCGCCCTGCCGGCACGCAAGGGCGGCAGCACGCTGGCCGAGCGGGAGCACGCCCAGACGGTCGATCGGCCTTCGGGCGACGTCGATGTCGAGCAACAACTCGCCGACCTCTGGGGCTCGTCGCAGGACGCTTCGCGGCCAAACGTTTCCATGCGCGGCAGCTCGGCCGCCAGGAGCAGCGTGGAGGAGAATTCGACGCTCGTCATTCGCGAGCGGGCCCTCCGCGGCCAGAACGATCTGAAGCTGGCGATGGCCGATTACGACCTGCTCGGCGTATTGGGCGAAGGCGGAATGGGAGTCGTCTATAACGCCCGTCAGGCGTCGGTGGACCGGGAAGTGGCGGTCAAGATGCTCAAGCCCGAGATGCTGAACAGCGAGCAGCAGCGCCGCAAGTTCCTCTCCGAGGCGGCTGTCACCGGCGAGCTTGATCATCCGAATATCGTCCCGATCTACGACCTGGGTCAGAACGCCGACGGCGCGCTCTTCTACTCGATGAAGAAAGTCCAGGGCACTCCCTGGTCGAAAGTCATCGGACAGAAGTCGCTGCTCGACAACCTGAGCATCCTGATGAAGGTGTCCGACGCGGTGGCCTTTGCTCACGCCCGCGGCGTCGTGCACCGCGATCTGAAGCCCGAGAACATCATGCTCGGCGACTTCGGCGAGGTGCTCGTGCTCGACTGGGGCCTGGCGGTGGCGACCGAGCTGCACCGGCCGACCCCCAACGTTTCCATGGCGTACAACATCGCCGGGACGCCGGCCTATATGTCGCCCGAGCTGGCGATGGGTCCGCTCGAACGAATCGGCGCGCACAGCGACATCTATCTCTTGGGCGCGATTCTGTACGAAATTATCACCGGCAAGCCGCCGCACTCCGGCCGCAGCGCCCGCGACTGCCTGAAGGCGGCCGCCCGCAACAAGATCAACCCGACCGAGAAGCGCGGCGAATTGGTCGAGATTGCGAAGAAGGCCCTGGCTACGGATCCCGGCGACCGCTATCCCACCGTGCAGGCGCTCCAGGAAGCGATCCGCCAGTACCAGGCCCACTCCGAGAGCATCGCCCTCTGCGAACGGGCCGAGCAGGAGCTCAAGGCCGCCCATCAGTCCGACGACTACCGCGACTTCGCCCGGGCGCTGTTCGCCTTCGAAGAGGCCCACAACCTGTGGACCGGCAATCAGGCCGCGCTGGCCGGCATCTCGCGCGCCAAGCTGCACTACGCGGCCAGCGCCCACCGCAAGCACGATTACGATCTGGGCCTGTCGCTCGTCGATCCCCAGCAGGCCGACCACGCCGAGATTCGCGAGCAGCTCGTCGCCTCCAAGCGCGAGCGCGACGCGCGCCAGCAGCGGCTGCGGCGGGCCCGCCAGGTCGTCGCTTCCCTGGCCGCCGCGGTGTTCCTCGCCGTCACGATCGGCATCATCCTGGTCACGCGGTTCTGGCTCGAGGCCGACAAGCAAAAGGAAAACGCCGTCGCCCAGACGAAGATCGCCGTGCGCGAGAAGCAAACAGCCGACACCGAGCGAAACAATGCCCGCATCAACGAAGCTCGGGCCAAGGCCGAGCAGCAGAAGGCGGAATACGAAGCCTACGCGGCCTTGATCAGCATGGCCTCGGCCAAGATCGACGAGCACGCCTTCGACCAGGCTCGCCAGGCGCTCGTGGCCTGCCAACAGCTGGCCGCGGGCCGCGAAAACCTGCTCGGCTGGGAGTGGCGTCGGCTGTGGTATGTCGTCAATCAAGGCAACGTCGTCGATCTCGAGCTGCCCGCGGCTGCTGAGTGCCTGGCGATCAGCAGCCAGGGCGACCTGATCGCCACGGGCAGCCTCGACGGCGTGATCCGTGTGTTCGATGCGCAGACTCGCCAGCTCGCCGTCGAACAGCCGGTCGTTGGCAAGACGGCCAAGATTTGCGCCCTCGCCTTCTGCCCCTCCGATGAAAGCTGGCTGGCGATCGGTACTAGCGATCCGCAGCAGCCGCTGATCCTGTGGAATCGCCAGACGAAGGAAATCCAGCCGCTGGGCGGCCCCGACGGGCATTCGGCTGCCGTGGTGGACGTTGCGTTTTCGCGCGACGGAGCAAAGCTGCTCACCGCGTCGCACGATCACACGGCCAAGCTGTGGGACCGCAAGACGCGCCAGCCGCTGGTCACTTATCGCGGCCACAGCTGGTGGGTCTGGTCGGCGGCCCTTTCGCCCGACGAGAGGCAGGTGGCGACGGCCAGCGACGACGGCACGGTGCGACTGTGGAACGCGGCCACGGGAGTCGAATGGACCGACGCCGCCGGCGAACGCAAGCCCTTCCGCGTGCATCAGGGTCCCGTGTACGCCGTGGCGTTTCAGCCGCCGCCGGCCGGCGCTCCAGCCGCCGATGCGTCTGGGCCCGCGAGGGGACTCTGGATCGCCTCCGCCGGCTACGACAATCGCGTGCTGCTCTGGAAGCCGGAGGATTTGACGGCATTCGATTTCACTCAGCTCCTGAAGGAAGGCGAGATCCGCAAGACTCCGTGCCTGGAGCTGCGCGGGCACACGGCCGCGGTGCGCGACTTGGCGTTCTCGGCCGACGGCCAGCGGCTGCTGAGCGCTTCGAGCGACCACACGCTGTGCATCTGGTACGGCCGCGAAGAGGACGCGGGCTACGCCTTCATTCGGGCCGGCACGCTCGACAAGCAACTGCGGGGTCACACGGGATCGATTCAGGCGGCCGCGTTCTCGCCCACCAATCCGCGGCAGGTCGTCTCGGCAAGTTCCGACGGCCGCGTCAAGCTCTGGACGACCAGCTCGTATCACGAGCAGCAAGTGCTGCCCGGCATTGCGCTCCGCGGCCACCTGGGTGCGGTGATGTCGGCCCGTTATGGGCGTGACGGCCAGAGCATCGTCACGGCCAGCAGCGACCGCACGGCCAAGAAGTGGGTTTTCCAGGAAGGTGCTGCCCGTGAGGCGCTCACCTTTCGCGAAGGCCATTCTTATCTCACCTCGCGGGCCATCTTCTTTCCCGACGGACAGCGGCTGCTCACGGCTGCCGTCGATGGCACAGTGCGAATCTGGAGCCGCGCGACTCAGGCCGAATTGCTGAAGCTGGAGGGCACGGGCTACCGCGCCGCGGCGGCCCTCTCGCCTGACGGCAGCTGGATTCTCACCGGAACACACGGGCAGGGAGCGATCCTCTGGGACGCGGCGACGGCTCAGCCCCGCCACGAACTATTGGGGCAGCACAAGGTCTCCGTGGGAGCCGTGGCCTTCTCGCCCGATGGAAGGCTCGCCTTTACGGGCGACGACAACGGCGTCGGCAACCTGTGGGAAGTAGCCACAGGCCGCCACGTCGCGAGGCTCAGTTTCCATCTTGGCCCCATTTCCGCCGCGGCG
>DASRJB010000347.1:0-2058 GCA_035649715.1 Pirellulaceae bacterium | reverse complement strand
TCGACTGCAGGTCTGGTTCGGTCCCAGATGTGTGGATATGAAACGGCAGGCGCGAGCCCCAAAACGAAAAGTGCGCCTTTCCTTCCCAAATTGCGCTGGGCTCGGACAAATCGTTAAAGCAATGCAAAGTAACTCGCGTTGCGCCAAAATTGACCGTGACGCGTCGTCGCGGTAGCCAAAACCTCCGCCACTTGACGAACATCCAGAGCCAAAACCAACGCCATGCCACTCGCAGTTCGGACCAAATCTCTCCACGGGTCATATCAAATCTCGGCCGCAACCTAATTTGAATAATGGCAGCGAGTAGTTTACCTAGCGCCGCACCTTTCGTCGTCGCCATCACCGGAGCCAGCGGCGCGGTGTATGCCGTGCGGCTGCTGGAGGTGCTGTTGTCGTCCGGCAGGGAGCTGCACCTGATGATCAGCCCGTCGGGGGCGGCGGTGATCCGGCAGGAGCTGGACCGCGCGGTCAGCCTGGAACAGTTCGACGCGCGGTCGCTGTTGCCTGCGGCGGCTGCGGAGCAGGCGGCCGGGCTGATTCGCTATCACCATTACTCCGACTTCATGGCGCCGCCGGCCAGCGGTTCGTTCCTGACGGGCGGAATGGTCGTTTGTCCCTGCTCGGGCAGCACGCTCAGCGGCATCGCCCACGGCTCGAGCACCAACCTGATCCAGCGGGCGGCCGACGTGCACCTCAAGGAACGGCGGAAGCTGATCCTCGTGCCGCGCGAGACGCCGCTGTCGCTGATCCACCTCGAGAACATGAAGCTGGCCGCCGCCGCCGGCGCGGTGATCCTGCCGGCAATGCCCGGCTGGTACCACGGCGTCAGGTCGGTGCAGGACCTGATCGACTTCGTCGTCGCCCGGATCCTCGACCAGCTCGGCCTGCCGCACGAGCTGATGCGCCGCTGGGGCCAGTAAGCGGGCGGTTGCTTCTAATCCCCCTGAATCGGTGCCCTGAACTTGCCCTTCGCGGCCGAATTTCGCCACAAGGCATTGCAGAGCAATGATTTGTGACGCGAGTCCGAAAAACCCGTAAGTACTACTTATTAGCCTTTGAGACCCGCTGTTTTTGTCGCGCGCCGGCGCTTGGCAGCGTCATCTGCACTGCATGGAGCGGCGATCGGGGAAAGTTCCGATCGGCCGCAGCCGCCGGCGCGAGCGGGCCATCCGAATTGCGAAAGAGCCACGTGCGGCCCAGGATGCTCGGGCTGGCAACTGAATTCCGATATCCACACGTGGACACAATTATCCATATCCGGCCGCGGCTGTCAAGCTACTTGATCCAATTTTGACCATTACATGCGTAGTTGCGTCAATGCGCGTCGCCGCAACTTCAACTCAGCCAGCCACTTCCAACTCGGCGCGTCGCCGTAAGTTTTTTTCGCGCTCGAGCGCGAAATGGACTAGTGTGGTCCATTTGGAAAGCTAGAGGATCGCCGGCAGGAAGTTCATCTGCCGCCAGACCATCGAGCCGACGACGCCCAGGCAGAGCAGCAGGGCAGCCAGCCCCAGCCAGAAGGCCCGCCTGGTGCGCGGCCGGCCGGTTTCGTCGATCGCGCCGACGGCGATCGCCTTCAGGTCTTCGTGGGCCAGCAGCCACGCCGCGGCCGCCGGCCCCAGGCCCAAGAGCGGAAACACCCAGCCCAGCCGCAGGACTTCCAAGAGCGCGATCATCCCGAGCAGCCCGCACACCAGCCCCCCGCCGGCCAGAATCATCAGCAGCCCCCCGCGAGCCGATTGCTGGGCTTCGTACCTCGGCTGGTAGGGCCGGGCCTCCTCCACGGCCGCAGCCGCGAACACGCCGGCGTCCGCCGCCTTCGCCTCGCCCGCCGGCTGCGTGTCGCCGAACCGGTTCTGGCCCGCCTCATCGCGGACTTCCGGCTTGTGAAACCGCGGGTCATTCGGCCTGAGGAGCGGGTTGGACATCGCAAGATCTACCTCGCCGAAAGCCGGCAATGGTCGAGCATTTCGGCGGGAGTGGTGATGTAGCTGGTGTAGAAGGGGCCGAATTCGGCGAAGCGGGCACTGGCTTCGTCGAACCGCATGCGGTAGACGA
>DASRJB010000346.1:0-3266 GCA_035649715.1 Pirellulaceae bacterium | reverse complement strand
CACGCCCCTCGCTCGCCTCGGTCAATACTTGATCAGGCTATAGACCGGATGCGGATCGAGCCTGGCCGCCCCGCCGAGGGCCGCGAGCTCGATGGCGAACGCGCAGCCGACGATCGTCGCGCCGGTGCGTTCCAGCAGCTTGACGCAGGCCCCGACGGTGCCGCCGGTGGCCAGCAGGTCATCGACGACGAGCACCCGCGTGCCCGCGCCGACGCCATCGACGTGCATCTCCAGCGTATCGCTGCCGTATTCCAGATCGTAGCGGAACGAGTGCGTGTCGAACGGCAACTTCCCCGGCTTCCGCACGGGCACGAAACCCGCGCCGAGCTCGATCGCCATCGGCCCGGCGAAGATGAAGCCGCGGGCTTCCGCCGCCACGATCGCTTCGATCTTCTTCTCGCGATAGGGATCGGCCATCCGGCGGACGGACTCGCGGAAGGCGGCGGCGTTGCCCAATAGCGGCGTGATGTCGCGGAACAGGATCCCCGGCTTGGGAAAATCGGGGATGTCGCGGATGTACTTCTTCAGGTCGAGCGTGGCCATGGAGACGGCTGAGGGAAGGAGTTCTTCGTCGCGGTGAATATAGCACGATCGCGGAGTGGATTGGGGAGGGCTGTCGATGGCTCGTTTAACCCGTAGCCGGAGGCGCAGGCTTTTCCCAGTGGGCGCCGTCGCCTCCGGCTCCGGGTTAAACGATCGGCCAGGGAAACTCAATGATCCAACCGCTGGACGACCGCAGCGCCCATTTCCTTGGTCGTAAGCCGGCCGCCGAGGTCGGGCGTCTGGTTTCCATCGGCGAGCGTGCGCTCGACGGAGCGGCGGATGCGCTGGGCGGCGGCCGGCAGCTGCAAATGGTCGAGCATCATGGCGGCGCTGAGGATGGCCGCGAGCGGATTGGCGATGCCGCGGCCGGCAATATCGGGCGCACTGCCATGCACGGGCTCGAACATCGAAGGAAAGCGGCGCTCGGGATTGGTGTTGGTGCTGGGGGCCAGGCCCAGGCCGCCGCCGATGACGCCGCCCAGGTCGGTCAGCAGGTCGCCGAACAGATTGGACGCGACGATGACGTCGAACCGCTCCGGCCAGCGGACGAGATTCATGATCAAGGCATCGCAGTGCTGCCGCTCGGCGGCGACGCCCTCGTACTGCGGCGCGAGCTCCTCCAGGACTTCGTCCCACAAGACATAGGCGTGCCGCTGGGCGTTGCTCTTGGTGGCCATCGTCAGCCGACTGCGCCGCCGGCGGGCCAGGTCGAAGCCGTAGCGGAGGATCCGCTCGACCCCCTTGCGGCTGTGGAGGGCCGACTGCACGGCGACCTCGTCGGGCGTGCCGCGCTTCAGCCGGCCGCCGTTATCGACGTATTCGCCTTCGCTGTTCTCGCGGATGACGACGAAATCGATGTCGGCCGGGCCCTTGCCGGCGAGGACGGACTTCACGCCCGGGTAGAGCTTGCTCGGCCGGACGCAGGCGTACTGATCGAACGACTGCCGGATTTTCACGAGCGGCGCGAGCGTGATGTGGTCCGGAATCAGCGCCGGCCAGCCGACGGCCCCGAGCAGGATCGCGTCCAGCGGCCGCAGCACGTCGAGGAAGTCGTCGGGCACGACCGTCTGGTGCTGCCGGTAGTGCAGGGCGCCCCAGTTCAGCCGCGTGAACTCGAGCTGGAACGAGCCGTCCAGCGCTTGCACGGCGGCGAGCACATTCAAGGCCTCGTCGATCACTTCGGGCCCGATGCCGTCGCCGGCATAGACGGCGATTTTGAGCGAGGTTTTCATGTCGAGAAGCTTACACGCTGATTTCCGCCGGCGGTCCTGCCGCGGCGGGATAGCGGGCGCGGATGGGTGCGACGACGTCCGCCAGAAACTCATCGACCTGCTGCGGCGCACGGCCCACGAACTGGCGCGCCTCGGTGACCGAAGCCAGATCGACCTTGGCAAAGGCCGGGTCGTGACGCAGCCGCTCCAGCAGGTCGTTGGGCAATCCCTCCTGCTTGACGCGGAGCGCGGCGGCCTGGCTGTGGCGGCGGATCCGCTCGTGCAGGTCCTGCCGGTCGCCGCCGGCGCTGACGGCCGCCATCAGGATGTTCTCGGTGGCCATGAACGGCAGCTCGGCGGCCAGGTTCGCCGCGATCGAGCGGGGATAGACGACCAGGCCGCTAGTGATGTTCTGAAGCAAGAGGAGGATCGCATCGGCGGCGAGAAAGGCCTGCGGGATCACCAGCCGCCGGTTGGCGCTGTCGTCGAGCGTCCGCTCCATCCACTGCACCGCCGCGGTGGCCGCCGCGTTCGACTGCATGCTCATCAGGAACCGCGCCAGTCCGCAGACCCGCTCGCTGCGCATCGGATTTCGCTTGTAGGCCATCGCCGAGCTGCCGATCTGATCGGCCTCGAACGGCTCCTCCATTTCCTTGCGCGAAGCGAGCAGCCGCAGGTCGGTCGCCAGCTTGTGGGCCGATTGGCCGAGACCGGAGAGGGCGTCGAGGACCTGCGAATCGACTTTCCGCGAGTAGGTCTGCCCCGTGACGGCATAGCTGCTCTCAAAGCCGATCTTCTGGGCGACGAGTCTTTCGAGGCGGCGGACCTTGGCGTGGTCGCCTCCGAAGAGAGCGAGGAAGCTGGCCTGCGTGCCGGTGGTGCCTTTGATGCTGCGGGACTTCAGCGAGGCGATGCGATGCTCCAGCTCCGCCAGGTCCAGCGCGAGGTCGTAGGCCCACAGGCAGGCCCGCTTGCCCACGGTCGTCGGCTGTGCCGGCTGCAGGTGGGTGAAGCCCAGACAGGGCAGATCGCGGTGCTCCGCGGCGAAGCGTGCGAGCTGGTCGATGACGGCAGCCGTCCGGCGGGCGAGCAGCTGCAAGCCCTCGCGCATCAGCAGCAGGTCGGCGTTGTCGGTGACGTAGCAGCTCGTCGCGCCGAGGTGAATGATGGGCCGCGCCGCGGGGCAGACGTCGCCGTAGGCGTGCACGTGAGCCATCACGTCGTGCCGCAGCTTTTTCTCGTACGCGGCGGCCGCCTGGAAATCGATGTCGTCGGTGTGGGCTCGCAGCTCCGCGATTTGCTGGTCGTTGATCGGCAGACCGAGCTCGCGCTCGGCCTCGGCCAGGATGACCCACAGCCGCCGCCAGGTGCTGAATTTCCGCTGCTCGCTCCACAGCGCCGACATTTCCGGCGAGGCATAGCGGCTGCTGAGCGGGTTGTCGTAGCGGTCGTGGGGCATGGAGACCGGTTACTTGCGAGCTGCGAGACGCCGGACAAACTCCGCGTGTTCTG
>DASRJB010000345.1:0-9823 GCA_035649715.1 Pirellulaceae bacterium | reverse complement strand
GTTGGCAAAGACCTGCACGCGGTTGATGTCGAACCAGTTGGGGCACTGCACGCGGACGTGCAGCGTCACGCGGCCGCCGGTCGCGGGCAGATCCATCCCCGGCATCGCGCCGACTTCCTTGCCCAGCGAGTCGCCGATGGCATCGACCGTCAAAAACGGCCCGGTGCTGACAACGACGTGCCCGGCTTCGGCGTTGTGCACCATCTCCATCACGCCGATCCGGGCCGGATCGTCGGTCGAACTGTGAATGAAATTCCGGAAGAAGCCCGACTCGTGATAGTTGTAGTGCGAGTCGGTGTTGATCACGCCCGGGTGGCGGTAGCCCAGGTTTAGCATCTGCATCCAGTGACAGGTCGGATTGCGCTCCAGCTTGCCGTCGGCCTGTTTCTGGGGCGGCGTGAAGATGCCTTGCGGCGGATGAATCTCGATCACATCGACAAAGCCGAACATCCGCTCGAAGCCGGCGTCGGGTTTGCCGTCCAGGTCGCGGTCGCCCAGGATCTGCGGCAGGTTCGGATGGTTCATTTGCACCAGCTTCTCGCTCTTGTTGTCCCACAGCGCCAGCCGCTCGATCTGCACGATCGGATTGACGTCGGTCACCGGGGCGCCGCCGTCCTGCGTTCGCGGCTTGTGCAGCAGCGGGAACGCATTCTGGTGATTGATCGGCAGCGGCGAACCCGTCAGCTCCATGCCGGTGCAGGTGGCCATCAGCCGCTCGATCCCCAGCCGCTTCAGGTGCGGCGTGTAGGTGTCGATGCGGTTGTGCTCGGTGCAGGGAGCGAACTCGATGTGCTCGCAGAGCAGATTGAGGACGCGGCCGAGCTGGCTCGACGTGTTGTCGCCCGAGGGGCTGGAATGGCTGTGAAAGTCGGCGCTGACCCAGCCGGCGGAATCGACCGAGCGTTTCAGCACGGCATTCAAGGCCGCGGTGGCGGCCGGCGGAACTTCGAGCGTTGTAAACACCGCGTCGTGCTCGGGGCCGTAGCTGACGATCACATCGTACTTGCCCGGCGCGATCGCCTGCTTGAACGAGCCGTTGTGCGTGTAATAGACGTTCTTGACGGCGATCTCGCCCGAGTCGGGCCCCCAATCGGGATCGGCTGTGCCGCCCTTGCCCGCGAACGAGACCTTGGCGGGAATCGGGCGACCGCGGTCGTCGGTGATCCGCGCGAGGGCATAACTCGCCGGCGCGAGCGGCAGATCGACGGTGCGGTCCGCGCCGCCTTCGAGCTGGAGCGTCCCGCCGCGGCCGTCGAGCGTTTTCACTTCCGCCGTGAACCGCCCCGCCGCCAGCAGGAAGTCGATCTTTCCCTCGGCGTCGGTGCGGCCGCCGCCATACACGACTCCCTCGTGCTTCAGCTCGACGCGGGCCTGCCGCGCGGGTTCGACGTCGATGAGACGGACCGTCATCCGTCCGACCTTCTGGCCCGCGAGCTGGCTGGACTGCCCGCGCGCGGCCAGCCCGCTGGTTCCTACGAACATTTTTCGGGCGATCGTGTGCGACGCTCCGGGCTCGAGCGTCAGCTTGCTCGTGCCGTCCTTCACCAGTTGCAGCAGCGTCCCGCGCTGGCCCGTGCCTTTGATCTCGTAGCCGGCGGCGACGACGCCATACGCCTGGCGGAACCACTCGTCGGCAGCCAGGAAGCAGCTCGTGGCCGGATCGAAGCCGAACGTGAACGTGCGGTCGGCCCGGATCGAGTCGCTCAGGTCGTCGCTGACCGCCTTGTCAGTCGGATTGCTGTAGATCGTCTCGACGAGCAGCTCGCTGGCCCCTTCCGCCAGCGTGTATCGGAGCGTCAAGCGCGGCCGGTCTTCGACGGGCTCCGCATCGAGTTCGAGGGCCAGCGTCTTGGCGGCCACCGGCGCGGCAGGAAGCTCGGGGAGCGGCTTGCCGTCGGCCAGCAGCCGCACATTGGCCGGAGAAGTCAGCGGATAGCGCCCCGCGGCCGGATAATACGCGCTGAGCTGGTCGTTCTGGCTCGTTCGCTCGGTAAAGTCAATCAGGCAGCCGCCGACGCCGCGGACCGTCATGTTGGCGTTGCGGGTGGCCAGAGGCTGGGCGATGACGGCGATCAGCCGCTCGTTACGGAGCACGTAGTCGCCGTAGATCGCGTCCACCTCTTTGCCCTGCGGGGCGAAGGCGTCCCAGGTCGCGGGCGATAGGACAGCGAAATCGGCCGCGCGTATGTGCGTGGCGCCTAGAAGCAAAACCGTGCAGCAGGCCGCCTGCCAAAATGTGCGTTTCATAGGTAATTCAACCAGCGTGTGAATACCAGCCGGCCGCAGTATTGCGCAGCACGCGAGGCAATTCAACCGTTGGCCTGCCTCTCCGCTACCGGCTCTTCCATTGCTTCCGCTGCGCGGCAAAAGTAGGCTCCAGCGAAAAGAGGCCGCCATGAATCGCTCCTGCTTGTGTTGTTTGGTCCTGGCCGTGGACGCGCTGGTGGTTGCTCTGCCGCGCTCAGCGATATGTCAGGAGCAGCCGCCGGCTGCCAGCCGGCTCTTCGCCCGCGACAACCTGGTTGCCTGGTGCATCGTGCCGTTCGACGCGCGGCGCCGCGGGCCAGAGGAACGGGCCACGATGCTGAAGCGGCTGGGCTTCTCGAAATTCGCCTACGACTACCGCGCCGAGCACATCCCGACGTTCGACGCCGAAATCGAGGCGCTGAAGAAGCAAGGCATCGAGCTGACGGCCTGGTGGTTCCCGCAAACGCTGAACGCCGAGGCGAAGCAGATTCTTGCCGTCCTGGAGCGGCACAAGATCAAGACGCAGCTCTGGATTACCGGCGGCGGCGGGCCGGCGGCCAATGACGACGAGCGCCGCCAGCGAATTGCAGCCGAAGCGGCGCGCATCCGGCCGATTGCCGAGGCGGCGGACAAGATCGGCTGCACGGTCGCGCTCTACAACCATGGCGGCTGGTTCGGTGAGCCGGAGAATCAGCTGGCGGTGTTGGAGGAGCTGAAGCTGCCGAATGTCGGCCTCGTCTACAACCTGCACCACGGGCACGCGCACGTCGGCCGCCTGGCGGAGGTGCTGCCCAAGATGCTGCCGCACCTGGTCTGCCTGAACCTCAACGGGATGGACGCGGACGGCGAAGCGACCGGCCGCAAGATTCTGCCGCTGGGCCAGGGAGAGCTCGACCTCGCGCTGCTCAAGACAATCGTCGCCAGCGGCTATCGCGGCCCGATCGGCATCCTCGGCCACACGCAGGACGACGCCGAAGCTCGCCTGCAGGACAACCTCGATGGCCTGGCCTGGCTGGTGCCACAGCTCGACGGCAAGCCCGCTGGCCAGCGGCCGACGCCGCGCACGCCGGTGCCCGCGCGGCCCAAGCCGGCGGCTGGAGCGCACGGCGCTCACCACGCCGCCGCGCCGGCCGCCGCGATCGCCGCCGACTACGATCCACAGGCGGCGGGCGAGCTGATTGCGGCCGCCCTGCAGCACGGCGACGCCCGCCGCGGGATGGCCGTGTTTCGCGCGGCGCGGTTTGCCTGCCAGTCGTGCCACCAGGTCGGTCCGCATGGCGGCTCAGTCGGCCCGGCGCTATCGGATGCCGGCAAGCGGCTGAAGCCCGAGGAAATCGCTGAGGCCGTCCTTTGGCCGCGGCGGACGGTGAAGCCGGAATTCGTCGCCTGGAAGCTGCTGCTGGCTGACGGGCGCACGATCCAGGGCTACAAGCGCAGCGAATCGCCCGATTCGATCGAGCTCTTCGACCCAGCGGCGCAGCGGACCGATTCGATCGCCAAGCGCGACATCGAGCAACAGCTTGAAGCCGGCACGCTGATGCCCGACGGCCTGGCAGCCGCGATGTCGCCGGCCCAGCGCCGCGACCTGGTGCGGCTCTTGATCGACCTGGGCCGCACGCCGGGCCTGGAGCAGGAAGTCGGCCCCGCCGAGACTCCGGCCGCCTTCAGCTACGATCGCCAGCCGCTCGACACGGGCGCCTGGAAGCTCTGGCAACATCCGGTCAACCGCGACCGCCTGTACGACTTCTACCTCAAGGAGGCGCTCTTCTTCCGCTCGCAACGGGGCGGTCCGCATCTGCTGCCGGCATTTCCCGGCATGGACGGCGGCAAGCTCGGCCACTGGGGCAACCAGAACGAAGAGACGTGGAAGGACGCTCGCTGGAATCAAACCAACCTGGGCAGCCTGCTGTGCGGCGTCTTTCGAGCGCCGGGCGTCGAAGTGCCCAAGGGCGTTTGCGTCCGGTTGGGCGAGCGCGGCGAAATGGCCTGCTGCTTCAATCCCCAGACGCTGGAATACGAAGCCGTCTGGAAGGGCGGCTTCCTGAAATTCTCTGAGATTCGCCACGGCTTTCTCGACGGCCTGCGGCCGGCCGGCGAAATGCTGCCGCCGCCTGTTGTCGTCCGGCCTGGGAAACCATTCTTCTATCGCGGCTTTTACCGGCTGGGCTCGCGGATCGCCTTCGCATACCGCCTCGGCGACGAGGAGTGGCTCGACGCGCCGTGGGTGAAGGACGGGCAGTTTGAGCGTGTCGTCGGGCGCGCCAACGAACATCCGCTACGGGCGGCACTGAAGGGCGGGCCACCGCAGTGGCCGCAAGAGTTGCCGACCAAGGGCGAACTGGGAAGTGCGCAGACCTATGCCGTCGATACGATTCAGCCGCCGTTCGAGAATCCCTGGAAGGCGCTGCTCTTTTTCAGCGGCCACGACTTTCTTCCGGACGGCACGGCCTTCCTCGCCACGATGACCGGCGACGTGTGGCGCGTCAGCGGCCTCGACGCGGACCTGCAGAACGTTCGCTGGCGGCGGTTTGCCAGCGGACTGCATCAGCCGCTGGGGCTGGTGGTCGCCGAGGGCCAGATCTACGTGCTCGGCCGCGACCAGATCACGCGGCTAGTTGACCTGAACGGCGACGGCGAAGCCGATTTCTACGAGTGCGTCTCGAACCGAATGGATACGTCGCCCGCCGGCCACGATTTCATCTGCGGCCTGGCCCGCGACCGCGAAGGGCGATTCATTACCGCCAGCGGCAAGCAAGGTTTGATCCGCATTTCCGCCGACCGCCAACAAGTCGAGACGCTCGCCACCGGTTTCCGCAACCCCGACGGTCTCGGCCTCTTGCCCGACGGCTGCGTCACCGTCCCCTGCAGCGAAGGGGAATGGACGCCCGCCTCGATGATCTGCCTGGTCAAGCCCGTGGAGCGGGCCTCTGGCCGGCCGCCGCATTTCGGTTATCAAGGCCCGCAGGACGGTCAGCCGCCCGCGCTGCCGATGGTCTATCTGCCCCGCGGCCTGGACAACAGCAGCGGCGGCCAGGCGGTCGCCGCCGACGAGCGTTTTGGCCCGCTCGCTGGCCAGATCATTCATTTCTCGTCGGGCCAGGGATGCCAGTTTCTCATCCTGCGCGATGAGGTCGCCGGGCAGCCGCAAGGAGCAGTTGTGCCGCTAGCCGGCGAATTCCGCTCGGGGGCGCACCGCGGCCGGGTGAATCCCGCCGATGGCCAGCTCTACGTCTCGGGCATGGCCGGCTGGGGCACCTACACGCCCGATGACGGCTGCTTCCACCGAGTGCGATACACCGGCGGCCGCGGGCAGTTTCCCAAGTCGCTGCACATCCACGAAAACGGCGTGCTGCTGTCGTTCACCGAACCGATCGACCGCGCCGCCCTGGCCGACGCGGGAAAGCAATTCGCCCAGGTCTGGAACTACCGCTACAGCTCGGGCTACGGCTCGCCGGAGCTCGCGCCGAGCCATCCGGGCGTCGTCGGCCACGAGCGGCTGGAGATTGCCGGCGTCCATCCGATCGACGAGCGGACTTTGTTCGTCGAGCTGCCCGATTTGCAGCCGGTGAATCAGTTGCACCTGGTGCTGCAAGTCGATAGCGGCCGGCCGCAGGAGTTGTTCGTAACGGTCCACAAGCTCGACAAGCCATTCGCGCAAATCCCCGGCTATGCGCCGAGCGAGAAGCTCATCGCCGCCCATCCGCAGTCGGTCGATCTGGCACTGCTGGGCAAGACGATTCCCAATCCCTGGGGCAAGCGCGGCCGCGCCGTGCCGACGGCCACGCTGAAAGTCGCCGCCGGGAAGAACCTGACCTATTCGACGCGGCTCTTGCGGGCCAAAGCCGGCGAGCGGGTGCAGCTGACTTTCACCAACCCCGACGTCGTGCCGCACAACTGGGTGCTCGTGAAGCCGGGCACGCTGGCGGCCGTCGGCGATCTGGCGAACAAGCTCGTCGCCGATCCCGAGGCCGTGCTGCGGCAGTACGTGCCGCAAACCGCCGACGTGATCGCCTATACCGACATCGTCCCGCCCCAGCAGTCGCACGAAATCTGGTTCGACGCCCCGCGCGAGAAAGGCCGCTATCCATACCTCTGCACGTTCCCCGGCCACTGGATGGTGATGAACGGCGAGCTGGTCGTCGAGTGATGCGACCTACCGAATCTGCCGGGCAATCTTGGGGATGTACTCGTCCATGCTGTGGTCGCTGATGCTGGGGAAGAAGCCTTCCAGCGCGGGCGTGGGAAGGAGCGATTCGCGGGCGCCGGCTTTGCGGCTAGCGCGGGTGGCGAGCAATTCGGACCGCAACTGGTCGAACTCGGCGTCGGTGAGGGGCGGCAGCTCGGTGGCGGTAAGGCCGGGGGCTGCGGACTCGAGGGTGCTTTCGAGGCTGCCCTGGGCGGTGAAGTGAAACAGCCGCCCGACGTGCTGATAACCGGGCGGAATCCGCGGCACGATATCGTCGTCGTTGACAAATCGGTACAGCTTTGTGCCAAAACGTTGATTGAAAAACGAGACGAAGCTGCTGAAGCCAACGCGCGGCTGCCCGTAGGTGTAGATGCCGGCGATTCGCCAGCGATCGTGAAGCTCGGCGGCGGCGATCGTCGCCAGGGCCGCGCCGAGGCTGTGGCCCGTCAAAAGCAACGGCCGGGAGCCGACCGCGGCCAGCGCCTGCTCGAGCTGCGCCTGGATAACCTGGTAGGCGAAATAGAAGCCGCGATGGACCACGCCGTAGGGGCGGCGGATGCTCGCCACGTTCAGGTCGGCCAGCCAATCGCCCAGGCTTTCCGTGCCGCGAAACGCGACGAAAGCAGCCGCGGGCGTTGAAGCCACAAAGCACTGCGTGTCGGACTCCTCAAAAAACGCGCAGGTCGCCAGCCGCCAGTCGCTCAGCCCCGTGCTGTGGACCAAGGCTGCCGGCGAATAGGCGAGTTTGCTGGCCAGTGCCAGCGAGAGGGCTGTTTCCCAGCTGAATTGCGTCGCTGCCAGCGAGTCGGCGGAAAATCGCGCGGCCACTTCGGCCAGCGGCACGGACGGACCGAAAAGGCCTTCCTTAGACGGAGCGCCGGTAATCCTGGCAGACGGCGTCGGCTGGCCCAGGCTGATCGTCACTTGCAGCGGGACCGTCCAGCTGTAGACGCCGGAAGCCGCGGACGCGGTCACCTTGGCCACAGAAGGCGCGGCGCTTACGGACAGCGCGGGCACGGGGGACGGCGCTGGCTCAGCAGGCATCCGCTCCTTCATTGGTGTAGCGGGGCTGGGCGTTCGGGCTGCTTCCCGCGGCGCGGAATTCCCGCCATCGAGCACCTCGACGCCGCGCTGCCGCAGAATTTCGCCCAGCGTTTGACTGCGGACGCCGTCGGTTTGTCCCAGCACCAGTCCCAGGACGTGGCCCCAGTTTGTCCCCGGCTGCGGGCCGACTTGCGGCAGGCCACCGTAATGGAGGCCCGCCGCGACCATCTCGTTTCCCACGACCAGCAGCGCCGACCCGGAGTTGCCTCCCAGCGTCGTGGCGTCGTGGCCCAGCGTCCAATCGCTGTAGGTCGATTCCCGTGGCAGCAATTCACCGGGCGCCAGGCGCTTGTGGCCGAACGTGGATTGAAACAGTTGCTCCAGCAGCGTGGCCGGATAGGCGTGCCGCGGCGGCGCGCCGGGATAGCCGACGGCGAAGATCGCTGTCTGCGGCTGGTCCCAGGCCGGCATGGCCAAAACCGACAGCACGCGCTGCGGCGCGGCGGCGGGGTCGCCCGGCCCCAGCTCGATCAGCGCCAAGTCGAGCCTGCCGTGGTCCATGCTAAAGCGGCTGATCGGCAGCTTACCCGCAAAGATCACCCGCGCTAGTGCGCGGCGATTGACCGAAGCGCGGCCCCGGTGCTCGTGGCCGAAGTCGATCCACGCGCCGGGCGGCCTGAACGTCCAGGTGCCATTGCCGGACGGGTCGGCAATCTCCTGCAGGACGTGCCGATTGGTCACGATCAGGTTCTCTTGAATCAAAAAGCCGGTGCCGCGGTGCTCGATTCCCAGGTTCACCCGCCCCACGCAGGCGATCGCCTGACGGAGCGATTCCTCGCGCTCCGCGAGCCGGTCGGCCCAGGCCCCGATCGGGCTCGACGCGGGATCGACCTGGCCGTCGCGAATCAGGAACGAAGGGCGCGAACCATCGGTGCGAGCGATGGCCTCCAGCCCGGCCATGAGCTGCGGATTGCGGTCCAGCTGCGACTCGTCATCGCGGAGCGCTCGCAGGGCCGCATCCCCTTGGCGTACGATTTCATCGACGATCGACTGGAGCCGCGGATCGCCCCCCAATTCCTTGCGCACGAACTGCGACAAGCTGGAGCCAGCCTGGCTCAGCCGGTCCTTGATGGCGGCATCGCTCAAGTCGGCGTCGGTGGCGACCTCGAGCGACTCCAGCCCACCGCCGGCGCCTTCCAGCGCGATGGGCGGCCGCTCACGCGCTTGCAGGAGGCGGCGGTAGTGGCGGCCAGCGGAGGGCGAATTGGCTGGTTGAGGCAACGTAGCGACTCCTTTAAAGGAGCAGAGGAGATGAGAAACCCTCGGGGCGGACGGACACGTGCCGGACGTGATTGTTGCGGCCACCGGACCAGATGCCATACCCTAATCTGGGTACGGGGCCGGCGCAAGGAAAACTCCAAATTCTTTTTTAGACCCGCGCGCCGGGCTGAATTACGACTAACCAGGGTGTGGCCGTCCGCGCAAATCCGCGACCGGGAGTTGAATGCGAGGGGTGCCATGTGGCTGGTGAGCACAGCAGCCGTCGGCGGCAACTTGCCGTTCCGACTCGAAGCAGGCGAGTATCTGGTCGGGCGCACCAAGGCTTCGGCCATCGTCATCCGCCATGCCACGGTGTCGCGGCGGCACGCCCGGTTTCAGCACACCCGCGGCAAGCTGATCCTGACCGATTTGGACAGCTGCAACGGCACGTACGTGAACGACCGGGCCGTGGCCCGCGCCGAACTTCAGATCGGGGACCGCCTGCGGTTCGGAGGCGTGCCGTGCCTGCTGGCCCAATCGCCGCTAACCGGCAACAGCGTGGAAGATACGGAACCTACCTATCGCCTCTCCGAGCCCGCGGCGACCACCCGCATCGACGGCTTGACCGCAGTGCAATCGATCGTGGCCACTTACCTGCTGGAAGGCCATAGCGAAGCGGAGATCGCCGCGAGGATGAATAAGAGCCGACACACGATTCATACGCACATGAAGGCGATCTTCGCCCGCCTAGGCGTTCACACACGCGCGGATTTGATCTTGCAACTGCTCAAGCCCTCGGACCGCGGACCGCTGCCGCGCGAGCGGATACCCTAGCGAGGGTATTGTCATCCGCGGCCGGCGGGCGAGAATCGCCGCGCCGCGCTCGCGCGCGGGTCGCAGGCGTGCATGGAAGCGGCTGATTCGCGTGGCGGCCTTGTCAACCCCTTCCATCCTGGAGTACGCCATGAATCTCGCTCCGGAAGTCCCCTTTGCCCGTCCCGCTCAAACCACCACGGCGCCGGCCGGCGGCCTGGAGTCGGTTGCTCCTTCGTCGCCTTCGCCGGCCCAGCAGGCGCGGGCCACCGA
>DASRJB010000344.1:0-3310 GCA_035649715.1 Pirellulaceae bacterium | reverse complement strand
GATTTAAGGTTTCGTCATTCACTTTGACTGATCCTCGCCCGGCACTATTGACGAGTGTTATCTACTAACAACTTATCGGTAGTCAAGGTCAAATTCGGCAGGGCTCGCGGTTGGGCACCGACCGCACGCTGCCGCGCCAGTTATGCGAAAGCAGCCGCGGAATGGAGGCGATCACGATGATTCAGACGCGAAATTGCCTATCGGGCAACTGCCGTGCTGAGAGACTGACGGCACTATTGCTCGCCTGGTTGTTGTGGCCGGCTGGACACGCCAGCGGCCAGTTTTTGGGGACGAATTTCGTAACGGGCGACGCCGACGGGGCGGTGGCCTCGACCGCTAGCTCGGCCGCCGCTGGAACCAACGCCGCGGCCAGCGGCGAGTTTTCCACGGCAGTGGGCTCGTCTGCCACGGCGAGCGGAATTGCCTCGACTGCAGTCGGCCAAAGCTCCGCCGCGACCGCCAATGCGACGACCGCCCTGGGCCAGGCGTCGAACGCCAGCGGATTTGCCTCGACGGCCCTGGGTTTCAGTTCCGCGGCCAGCGCAGAGTCCGCCACCGCGGTAGGGGTATTCGCGCAGGCGAGCGGGCTGAATTCGACGGCCCTCGGCCGCACGGCCGCCGCAACCGGCTTCTATTCGACGGCCCTGGGATCGCAGGCCACGGCCTCCGGCGATGCCGCCACGGCCGTCGGCGTGAACGCAGTGGCCAGTGCCAGCGCCTCCACGTCGCTCGGAACCGGCGCGACCGCCACGTCGGACGGCACAACCGCGCTGGGCCACGGTGCGATCGCGAGCGGATTCGTCGGCACGGCCGTGGGAGCATCCGCGGTCGCCAGTGGCCACTCGTCGGTCGCCCTTGGCACCTTCGCGAATGGAAACAACCTGGGATCGATCGCAATCGGCAGGTCTTCAAAAGCGCTAGCCGACGAAGCGATCGCCATCGGCCACAGCGCAAACGCAGCTTTCGCCAACTCCATCGCCATCGGTCATGGCGTAGCGACGACCCGCGACAATCAAATCGCGCTGGGTACGGTGGACAATACCTATACAGCCGCTGGCATCAGTTCGGCCGCGAGCAAAGCGGCACAGTCCGGGCCGGTCGAGCTGGTAACGACCGACGCGAGCGGCAACCTGGCGTCGGCGGCAGCGGGCGATTTGGGACTGGCGAGCGCCGGCGACCTGCAGATGTTGCGCAGCGACCTCGATCGAACCACGTCGGGGGTCGCCATGGCCATGGCCCTTTCGGGCGTACCGAATATCTTGCCCGAATACACGAACTACGCCGTCTCGCTGGGCTGGGGCGGGTTCGGCGGCGCCAGCGCCCTCGCTGTGGGCGGGTCGGCGCGAGTTACCGACAACTTGTTCTTCAATGCGGGCGGCGCCTTTGGCGCGGGCGGCCGCGGCAGCGGCGGCGGAGGCCGCGCCGGATTCACCTACGCCTGGTAAATTCGCAGGAATAGCACATGGGTTCGCTGACGCGATTCGCTCCGCTCGTGCTCCTGGCTGCCGTGCTTGCCGGCGCTGCGCGCGACGCATCTGGCCAGTCCCCCATCGCCGGCTATTCGGGTCCGCCACTCGAGCCGCCGGCCCAGCTGATGCTCATCCGCAATGCGCTCGCCCTCCTGAATCACGGCAATCTGACTGGCAATTACACCGTGCTCAGGGACCTGGCCTCGCCTCGCTTTCGCGAGCGGAATTCGGCGGCCGACCTGTCCGGGACCTTTGCCAACCTGCGTCAGAAAAACCTGGACTTGAGCCCAATTCTCGTCATCCAGCCGCAATTAACCCAAGCGCCCCAGATCGTAGGCGACCGGCTGCAAATGGTTGGCCTCTTTCCCACGCGCCCGCAGGCAGTGCAATTCGCGCTCGCCTTCCAGCAGGTCGAAGGGGGCTGGATGATCGACGAGATCTCGTTGCGCGTGGCTCCCGCGGACCTGCAGCCCCCAGGGGCCGCGCCACCCAATGCTGCAGCCGAGCGGCGACCGGTGACAACTTACGCGCCGCCGGCAGGCGATATCCGCACGGCCGAGCGCGGCCCGCCGCTACCCGTGCCAGGATCGCGCCCACGGTGAGACGTTGTGGGCGCGCATTTTCAACAGCGAGAATCACGGCTGCCCTCTTCTTGACAAATAGTGGACAATAGATACAATTCCCTGCTACTGCTGCCGCCCGATGCGGGTGGCGGGCGGCTTTGGCAATTTGGTTGTTTGGAATCCCCGGTCGCGGCCGCGGTTGTTTGGAGTGCTCTGCAGGTCTGACCACTAAGCTGCATATTCTGCATAACGTGCATACGGCATTTACGTCGTAAGTCGTGTCAACGCAGTTACTTGCGTTGAAATGCTCCGTTGGAAAGTGCGGCGATTATGCATGCATGTCTGGCGCCGCGGGGGATGTCCCAGCCGGCGGCGCGCATAATGCGCATAATTGGAATCGCGTGGATTTCGCCGTAAGGCATTGTCGCGACTGCAGTTACGACTCAAGTTGATGCTCGGGAAAGATTTGGCGAAATGCGCGCATGGCCGACGGAAACGACCAGCGGGCGGGCCGCCGTCCGGACGTCGCGCTTTGCCGCTAAACTGCCGGAATGCGAAGGATTCAAAGGTCAAACGAGGCCGGGCGAGGCGCTGAGACGCCCGTGGTCGGGCTGCGGATCATCGGCGGCACGTTGCGGGGGCGCAAGCTCCAGTACAGCGGCGACTTGCGGACGCGGCCCATGAAAGACCGCGTCCGGGAGGCAGTCTTCAACCTGATCGGTCCGCGGATCGTCGGCGCGCATGCGATCGACCTCTTCGCCGGCACCGGCGCGCTCGGTCTGGAGGCGATCAGCCGCGGGGCCGCGCGGGCGACCTTCATCGAGCGGCATTTGCCGACGCTGGAATTGCTCAAGCAGAACGCGGCTGCGCTGGGAGTGGCCGAGCGGTGCACGGCGAATTTCGGCGACGCGTTCCTCTGGACCGGGGCCTTTGTGCCTGCCGGCGGGACTCCGCTCGTCGTTTTCTGCTCGCCGCCTTACGACTTCTACGATTTCCGCCGCGAAGAGATGCTCCAACTCATTGGCCGCTTCGAACAGATCGCTCCGAGCGAGAGCGTGCTGGTCGTCGAGGCCGACGCCCGCTGGGATTTCGGGCAGCTCCCGCAGCCAGAGGCGTGGGACGTGCGAGAATACCCGCCGGCCTTCGTGGGGATTTACATCAAGTGAATATGACGAACCAAGCGACCACCCACTTTGTCGACCGGCTCGCCGCGGCCGTCCGCCAGCAGGGCAACCCCGTCCTGGTCGGCCTCGACCCGCGGGCGGAAAGTTTGCCCCC
>DASRJB010000343.1:0-5745 GCA_035649715.1 Pirellulaceae bacterium | reverse complement strand
CACCAGACGTATTACCAGGGCTCGCCCGCCGTTGAAGAATCGGTCACGGCGATCGCCCTCGATTACAAGCTGATGAGTCAGTACACCAGCTTCGTCGCGGTCGATAGCAGCAAGGCCCCCGACGAAAGCGCCGCCGCCACGCCGCCGCGGCGGATGCTCGTCCCCGTGCCGCTGCCGGCGGGCACGCAGTGGGAAGGCTTCTTCGGTGCCGAGGGCGATGAGCCGGCGGAGTTCGACGCCTTTTTCGCCGCCCCAACTCGTGAAAAGAAGCCGGCCTCACTGCAGCTGGCGAAACAGTCGCTGGGCGTGCCAATGCTGCGATGGGCCGATTCGCCCGCGCGACCTGCCGCGCGCTACTATCACTTGCCGACGAGCGGACCGATGCCCACGGGCAAGGGTGGGGGCGGGTTCGGTTACGCGCAGGGTTTCGGCAGCGCCGTTGGCGGCCAGAGCCGCGGCTTCCAGGGCTCGGACACTGCGCCGCTACAGCAGGCGCAGCGGCGGCTATTGGCCAGCGACGCCTTTGGCCGCGGCTTGGGATTTGCAAACGGCCGGGCTGAACGCACCCGCGGCTTGGCACTCGATGGCTTGCGACAATTGAACAATCTCGGCGACCAGGCGAAAGACGGCAAGCGACTGGCGCTGATTACCGACGGCGAGCTGGCTTATACCGCTAACGCCATCAGCCCACACGTCGCCAAGCTCGTGGCCGCCACGCAGGCAGCGTCGGAAGCTGCCAATAGCAAGGAGAATACGGTCACCGGCGAGGCACTCCGCCGCCTGCTGACCAGTGCGGTGCTGCTCGATACGGCTGCGGCGAACCTTGGCCATTCCGATGGCAGCATTTCCGCCCAGGCCATCCAGCGGCTGAACGAATTGCACCAGGCCGACGTCAAGGCTTGGAGCGAAAAGCTGCCGCAGCTCAAGACGAAGCTCGACGTCGTGCTCCGCGATCTGTCGCTGGAGCAAGCAATCGCCGCGGTGGCCAAGGCTGCGAACCTCGACATTCGCCTGGCAGAAGGCTGCGCGGCTGATGCGGCTGCTCTGATCGGCGAGTCGCCGCGAGTGAGTTATCTGGACCTGCGACACGCGACGGTTGCCGAGGCGCTCGATTGGATCCTGCAAGCGGCCCGGCTTTCGTGGCAGCCGGATGCCAAGGGGATCGTGGCCACCAGCGACCGCCGCCGCGGCGATTCCGGATGGACGTACGACGTGTCGGCGATCGCCCTGCCGCTCGAAGAGGATTTGAAGAAGGCGGGCGACGAAGCCAAGATGCAATCCGAGGCCCAGAAGGCCGCCGACGATTTTCTGGCCGCTGTTCGCACCAAGCTCAGGGTCGACGAAGCCTCGCTGGTCTGGTTCGCGCCCGGCCATTTGCTGCTCTTCGGTACGCCCGCCCAGCACCTCGCGCTTGCCGAGACGATCGCCACGCTTCAGGCGGGTACGTCGAAGCCGCAGGAGCCATTGGCAGCGATCAGCGAAGCGACCCGCAAGCGGTTCGCCGCCCGCCAAGAGAAGCTGGCTAGGACCGAAGCCGTCGAGCGCAAGTTCGACGTGGCGGCGATCCACGACCAGTTCAGTTGGCAATTGCTCTCAGCAGCAGCCGGCGGCAAATTCGACCTGGAAGCGCTGACCGAACTGCAGATCGCCTGGCAGGCGCCACAGACGGCCGAGCTGCTGACCGGTCCGTCGCGTCCGCTGGTGCTCCGCTCGCTGTGGACCGTGTGTGAAGCTGCTCGCGTCTTGCCGGCCGAGAAAGAGCTGACCGCCTTGGCAACCTCCGCCCGTAAAAGGTCTGCGGCCGCCACGAACGCGGCACTGACCGAGGCGGGAACCAACAAGGGCAGCCTGGCGATCCTGGCCAGTGCGATCTACGCAGCGCTGGCCAACCCGGCTGATGCCGCTTACCGGGCCAAGCTGCTGACTCTACTCTCGGCTAGCGAGACTGACGAAGCGACGAAGGACCTCCGCCTGCTCGGCCGCGTGCTCCTGAGCGAAAAGGCCACTCACAGCGACTGCCAGGGCGTGTCCGAGTTGGTCACCGCTGGTGTTGGCGGAGCGGACCCTGTGGCCCTAGTTGCTCTCGCCGCACGACACGCGGGAGGCTCAACCTGGGACCACTTCCGCGCCCACTCCCGTGACCTCCTGGGCCAGCAACCCTTGCCCGGTGAGGTCGTTATCCTTGTCAATCGCATGCCAGGAATTCGCTAGGCAAGAGTGATCCGCGCATAAAAAGGCGGGCCGGCCCGGCTACTCCTCGACTGTAGCAGTTGGGCGTCGGGTGGTGGTCTACGGCGACGCGGCCTCCATCGCCGCCACACCGTGAGCCACAGCCCGTCGCGGTTCGTGAACCGGAACATGGGCAGCCCTCAGTTTTGCCGTTGCGGTGCGATCCCCGAGGTGATCCAAACGCCGAGGCAGACCGCCACGATTGCCCAAATGATTAACCCAGAAACGAGAAGGTCGCTGTCCGCGTCACTCCACGCGCAGGCGTAAGACCACGCCCCCGCCAGCACCGGCAACCCCAGCGCCGAGACGATCAGCAGCGTGCGGAGGCGGTAGCGCATGGCTGGATCTTACGCGCCAGCGGCGGATAATCCTCGCATCGCCTCCACGCGCTATGAAACCGTTGGAGGGCCGCAGGAGCCTTAAGAATGAAGGCCGCGCTGTCGCCCAGCCAGGACGCTGTCGTAACCAGCGTCAATCGAACCGGGCGGCCGCAAATACCGGCTCGCCGGCCAGGAACCTCTCGGCTGCGTTGGGCACCTCCAGGGCGATGCGTAGTGCCGCGGTCAACTCCACCCGCTCTCCCGCCAGGCCGGAGTTTGACAGTCCAGCCAACATTCCATCCAGAACGAAGGCGGCCAATCGCAGTTGCGGGGCATAGAGTGGAAGGGGCGTCTGGCCGGACGATTCGACGAAGCGCTCGCATTCGGCACTGTCGCTCGAGTTCATCCCACGACACATGAGCGGCCGTAGGGGATAGACGCTGCAGCGGTGGTCCCTCAATAGAGCGCAGGGCAGTCCTGCCTCGTTGCGGCCGGCGGCTCTCCGTTCTCGCCGCTGCTCGTCGAGCCGCAGGATCCTCTCGCGCAAGGCGCCGAGTTCTTCTGCAGACAGTGATTGACGCAGGTACTCCGCGATGCGGACCACTTCGGGAATGCTAGTCCCCACCGTCAGATGACAACACCAGTCACATCCCTGCTTGCAGGCCAGCGGCGGTGGCGGCTGGGCCTGGGTCGCGTGTTGGAGAGCCTCCTCGGCGATTCGAGTTCCGCAGTTGGCGATGTTTATGAGCGCCAACGGAGCCCGCCCCTGGGAGAGCGCCTGGTTGGTCCGCAGCCGCTCAGATTCCCTGGCCCGCCATTCGAGATCGGCCAGCGAGGCGGCGCCCGGCACCATGCTCTGCTCCATCCCAGACCTCCGAGCAACGCGGCGCTGGTCCGCCTTGCCCTAGGACTCCAGCTCGTCTCCGAACAGGTCGAGAAACTCTTTCTGGTCCCCGAGCTGCGCAAAGAGTTCGGCGCGTGCGTCGTCCGCGTCGTTGTAATCGCTGGGGACCGCGCGGAGCCATTCCAGCTCTGAAGTTTGCGCGGCCCAAACGAGTGCCCTGGCGAACTCGTCCTCCACGTATGGGTTGACGGCCAGCGGCGAATTGAGGGTCACAATTGACGGCTGCTGCTGGTCCGACGCTGCGATCGCCTGCGGCATTGTCGATAGGAAAAGCAATGCGTCGGAGGCAAGTACGATTGTCGGGGACAGCACCTCGATGGAGGACCCCGGCAACCGGCGGACACCGGGAGCCAGTGTTTCCGTCAACAGGTCGTGAGGCGCTACTTGTGGATCAAGATCACTCAGCCCCAGCACGTGTCCCAACTCGTGCGCCACGACGGTCAGCAAATCCATCCGGCCGAAGGCCGGGCTGTCCGAGCCCGCATGAAACTCCTCGGGCGCCACCACATCGTCGAAGGCGGCATCGCCCGGCAGCCCTGGGCCAACGAACCAGCCGTAGCCGCCGGCCGTTGCGTCCAGTGTCACCACCGACGACCCCAACTCCGTCAAACCCAGCACGCCACCTCCCAGCGCTCCGATATGGTATTGCACCGACTGAAGTTGCGCGACCTGGGCCGGACTAAGTCCCGACGCCGCCCACCGGGCCACCGCCTCCTGCGCCACCAGCGCCAGCTCGGCCTCCGTCAGCGCTGACACGTCGCCTGGGGCAGCCGGCCCACCTGCCGCCAACTGCGGTTGGACCTCGTGTTTTGCAATGGTGGTCTCGAAGATCCAAGACTGGATCTGCTGCACGGCGCTCAGGCCGCCCGTCCCGCCAGTGAAGCCCACGTAGCCGACGTCGCTGCCCACCAACGCGGCGATGTTGACAACATAGTTCGTCGTGAACGTCGCGCTAGTGACCGTATCCGTGATCGTCTCGGTCAGCGCCCGACCGTCATAGCTCAGCGTCACCCTGAACGGATGAGTGCTCGCCAGGTTGATGCCCGTGCCGTCGAGATTGATAGACGTGTCCGGGAAGCCCCCGGCGAGACCGGGCTGGCGGACGGTCGGCGATCGCCCGTTGGTGAAGATGCCTGTCGAGTTGATGCCCTCGCCCGAGTTGTTGAAGATGTCGAACTTGATCGCCAGGCTCCGCCCCAGGCCGCCGCCTCCGCCGACGAAGTCGGAGCCGTAGCCCAGCCCGCCGCCCGTCGGCCCCAGCGCCGTCGGCCCGAGCCCCTGGATGACGAAGGCCAACCCGTCCGCCATGGGGCTGGTGCCCGGCGTGATTTGGAAGGTGAAGGTGCTCGTGAAATCCTCGATTCCCACGCGGTTGCTCAAGAATGCGCCGCCCGCCTCGCCGAAGCCGCCATCCGTCAGCTCCACGACCGTCGGCGGCAAGGGCGCCGTGGCCCCGGTGATGGTCACGTGGTCGAAGGTCGAGGTGTTGAGCACACCGGAGTTGTTGTGGGCCGTTAGCGCCAAACCCACATAGACGGTGCCGGCCATGTTGATCGTGGTGTCCTGGCCGATTTGGTTCCAGGGGCCATGCATGCCGCCGCCGAGGTCCTGGGCCCAGAATCCGCTGAAGCTGTTGCCCTGCCGCACCAGCCGGAGCCAGACCGGGGCCGCTTGCAGACCGGAAATGTGATTGCCATAGTCGGCGCTGAAGCCGCCCGTATCCGCACGGAACTGGAACACCGGTTCGTCGTGGCCGGGCGGGGTCGCGAACATGAAGGCGTTCTTGGAGTTGGCCCGCAAATTCTCGCGAATCATGAGGCCGGCCTTGGCCCAGAAGTCGGTGTTCTGCACGCCTACCACGCGGGCTTCGATGGTGCCGTCGCCGGCGAGCGGCTTATAGACGTATTGGAACGAGTCGGCCACGTCCCAGATGTCCGAGCCCGACGCCCGCAGAGTGTAGAGCCCGCCGTCGAAAGTGGCAGTGCCGGGGGCCGCGACCCCGCCGAGATCCTGGTGACCCAGGAAGGTGCCCACCGGGGCCGGCTGCGGGAAGATCGTGGTGCTCCCGCTCGTGGTCAGGTCGCCGTGGCTGGCGAAGCCTTCGGAGTGGTCGATCGTCAGGGGCAATCCGGGCGCAGCGAACCGGACACTGTCCACGTTGGAGAAGGCCGAGTCAGGTAACCCCGGCGCGAATGCCTCGACGCGGTAGTAGTAGGTGCCGGCCGGGACCCCTTGTCCATCCGGGTTGGTGTCGATGAACGTCGTCGCTCCCGCGCCGGCCGTGCCGACCTC
>DASRJB010000342.1:0-3051 GCA_035649715.1 Pirellulaceae bacterium | reverse complement strand
CGCTGGCCAAGCTGCCGTCGCTCAAACCCGCCGCCCCGGCATCCCCCCCGCCGGGCAGCGCGCTGCTGCATTTCAGGCGGCGTTGATGGTCATTCGATGTCGCAACCTGGCACCGAACCAGCGGTCAAGAAATGCCAAAACCCTTGCCAGGGCAAGGGTTTTGACGTTGATCGTCGCCAGTTGTCGCCAACTGGCAAAGTGGAGGCGGCGGGAATTGAACCCGCGTCCCGAGATCTGTCCACGCAGGCTTCTACGTGTGTAGCCGTGACTTTAACTTCACCGTCCGGGCGTTTCACGGCAGACTACCGGAGCGGCTATTGGAGAACTTGTTTAACCGCGAGCGTACCCCACGTGACTCGCAGCGGTCCGGAATTGGCTACGGGCTTTTGGGTCTCTCCGGCGAAGACCCGCAGTCCGAGGCTACCGTCTTAAGCTAGGCAGCCAGGGCGAGATTGCTCTCGGCAAGTAACATTGTGATCAGCTTTTAACGTGGCCAACTGATCAACCACGACACGCCACTTGCGTTTCCAAGCATCCGGTCGAATCCAGTTCGCCCCCAAAGTCAGTGACCAGGAGCCAGTCGCCAGCAGCCAGGAAACCAAAAGGTTCATCGGCAATTCTAGGCGCCAGCCTGCATGGGGTGAAGGGACGCAGGCCGGCCTCTGGAGAATTCCCGCGTGGGAGAGTAGTTACGATCCGAACAGTCAATCAGGTTGGCCGCGGAACAGCAAAACGCTACCATTCGGCCGCCTGACCTCCGCCGGGACCGACCATGAGTTGCATGTGCGTCAATCAGCTCGCCGCCATCGCGGCACAGCTCAAGAATCTGCCCCTGGCGATGCTGATGGAGCTGCTGGGGCCGATGCGGATGGCCAGCGCCGGGCTCTCGCGGCTGAGCCTGGCCGCCAGCGCCTCGGCCAGCGCGTCGGCCTCGGCATCAGCCACGGCCAGCCTCAATGCCAGCCTCAGCGCGGCCTTGGCCGCGAACATGAACCTTTCCGCTTCGGCGGTGGCGAAGCTGGAAGCCCTGGCGAGCGTCTGCCGCACGATGGGCCTCTCGCCATTCGGCTTAAGTGCGGTTGCCAGCCTGAACGTCGCCGCCACGTCGATGAACGCCAGCATCCCCACCCTCTCGGCGATGCTCTCCGCGCTGCTGAGCCCCGCGGCTGCTGCACTGGCCGAGCTGCTCAAGCTGGGCTCGTCGCTGAACATGCTGGGCGGAATGACGGGCATGAACCTGGCGCTGCCGGGCGTCGGAGCGAGCCTGGGCGCGACGGCTGCCGCGGCGCTGTCGGCGTCGGTATCCGCATCCGCTTCCGCGTCGGCTTCGGCCTCGGCCAGCCTGTCGGCCAGCGCCGCGCTGGCCCTGCGGCTGAGCGCTGCCGCCACGGCGCTGGGCATCAACCTGGGGCTGCCGGGCGGGGCTGCCCAGCTCAACGCGGCGCTGTCGCTGGCCGCCAAGATCTCGCCGCCGGCGTTTGGGCTCGGCGCTTTGCCGCAGCTGTCGGCTCAAATGTCGGCGCTGTCGCTGGCCAACACCGCGCTGGGCGTCGATCTGCTCAAGAGCATGGCCCTGGCGCAGCTCCAGGCCGCGTTGGGGAACATCTCGGCCAACGTCAGCGCCGCGTTTGCAGCTGCGGCCAGCGCCAGCGCGTCGGCTTCGGCCTCGGCGAGTGCGAGCTTAGCCGCGAGCGCGGCGGCTAGCGCGAACCTCTCGGCTGCGGCGTCGGCAGCGGCCCAACTCAACGCCGCGGCGATGCTGGGACTGCCCAACTTGGGGCCGATGTCGATGGCCGTCAACCTGAACGCCCAGCTGGCCCTGGCCACCGGCATCAACCCCATGGCCGCCGTGCCCTGCCCGTCGTGCTCGTTCTTTTAGCTCGGAGCGACGAATTACGATTGCATCCCCACGGACAGCTCTTCCGCATGCTCGCGGACGTGCTGGGTCTCGTGTTCCTGCCACCAGGCCCGGGCGGACTCGCGGGTCCAGCGGCCGAAGTCGTCGCATTCCTCGATGGCGGCGGCCAATTCGGCGGCGGACTGATACCGGTCGTCGGGGCTCTTCTGCAGGCAGGCCATGATGATCAGCTCCACGTCGTCGGGCACTTCGCCGTGCTGCGAGGGGGGCGGCGGCGGCTCGTGGGCGTGGGCGATAAGCACCTTCATCGGGTTCTCGTCGGCGAAGGGTGTGCGGCCGGTGAGCAGGAAATAGAGCACCGCGCCCAGGGCGTAGATGTCGCTGCGGGAGTCGGGGTCGCGGTCGCCGATCGCCTGCTCCGGCGACATATAGAGCGGCGAGCCGGTGATCGTGCCCTCCTGCGTGAGCGGCGCAGCGGCCAGATCGGTCAGCGGCTTGGCCAGGCCAAAATCCAGGATTTTGGCCACGTCGAAGAGTCCGCCCCGCGCGGCCGCGAAGATGTTCGCCGGCTTGAGGTCGCGGTGCACGAGCCCCAGGTGGTGGGCCTCTTGCAGCGCGTCGCAGACCTGCCGCACCAGGTGCAGCGCGCGGGACGTGGGCATCGGCCCGTACCGCCGCACGAGCTCGCTCAGGTTCATCCCGGGCAGAAACTCCATCACGTAATAGAACGTGCCGTCGTCGGCCCGGCCGTAGTCGAAGATGTCCACGCTGTTCCAGTGCGAGAGCTTGGCGGTCGCCTGCACCTCGCGCTCGAAGCGGGCCAGCACCTTGGGATCGCCGGCCTTTTCCGGCCGGATCACCTTGATAGCGCAGGGCCGTTTCATCAGCAGGTGCTCGGCCAGATAGACGTCCCCCATGCCGCCGCTGCCGATCAGCCGCTTGAGCTTGTACTGGCCGAGTTGCCTGGCGCGAAAGACCTCGCTGCGGAGGGCGTTGATCGTGTGCACGCCGAGCACGCCGGCAGCAAACGCCAGCGAGAGAATCAGGACCATTTCGACGATCACGCGGGCATCCGTCGCCAGCAGGCCGCCGCTGTGCCCGCCGGCCAGCGCCGTGGCAATCGCCCCCAGCGGCGGCGCGGCCGACATCACGCCCAGGACGACCGCGGCCCGCTGCCACCTATTCGGGATGAA
>DASRJB010000341.1:0-2127 GCA_035649715.1 Pirellulaceae bacterium | reverse complement strand
TCGGGGACCGTTTGGAGCCTGGGGCCGGGCGGGCAGGCGCAGGGGCAAATTGGCAGGTGGGAGCAGCAAGGCGACCGCGTCCGGTTTCAGTGGGCTGCCTCCTCCCAGGGATTCGATGTGCAGTTTCAGCAGCAGCCTTATATCTCGAGCCCCGACATTTATTTGTTTTCGTATCTCGGCCGCGGGTCGTCGCGACGGACGAGCAACTCGTTCGGCCCGGACCGTGCGCTCGTGGGGCCGCAGCGCCAAATCTATGGGCGATCGAACGCCTTGCCGGCCGGTCCGGTCGTCGCCCGCGGCGACGTCGCGCTCGACCTGCGGACCTTCACCGGGCAAAGCATCGACGGCGTCTGGCGGCCGATCGAAATCGTCGGCAACCCGCGGCTGACCCAACCGATCCGGCACGTCCCCGGCCAGTGGCAGAGCGTGCGGTTTATCATCGACGGCGGCACGCCGCCCCGGTACGGCCGCTAGGGACGCTTAGGACTCCGCGGCCGATTTGACGGCCAAGGCGAGCGATGGGACAATGCGTGGGCTCGTCTGGGGTTCGCCGGGCCAATCGTGCACCGGTCGGGAGTTGCAGCGTGAATGCTCGACGATTGGCGCTGGTTCTTACGTTGGCGGCGGGAGCGGTTCTCGGCGGCTGGCAGCCGCCGCTGCGGGCGGCCGATCTCCCGGCGCGACCCAACATCGTGCTGATCCTGGCGGACGACCTGGGCTATGGCGATCTGGGTTGCTACGGCCAGAAGCGGATCCAGACGCCGCGGATCGATCGGCTGGCGAAGGAGGGACTGCGGTTCACCGACTTCTATGCGGGCTGCACGGTCTGCGCCCCTTCGCGGTGCGTCTTGATGACCGGCTATCACACGGGTCACGCCCAGATTCGCGGCAACGGCGCGAGCGAGATCCAGGTGCTGCGGGAGCAGGACCTCACCGCGGCGGAAGTCATGAAGAAGGCCGGCTATGCCACCGCGCTGTGCGGCAAGTGGGGCCTGGGCGATGAAGGCTCGATCGGCGCACCGAACAAGCAGGGCTTCGACTACTTCTTCGGCTACCTCAACCAGCATCACGCCCACAATTACTATCCGGCGTACCTGTTCAAAAACGAGCGGCGGTTTCCGCTGAAGAACGTCGTGCCGGGCGAGGGAGATTTCGGCAGCGGCGTCGCGAGCCAGAAGGTCGAGTACAGCCCGGACCTGATCACGGCCGAGGCCCTGCGCTGGGTCTTGGAGCACGTCAAGGAGCACAAGGACCAGCCGTTCTTTCTCTATTACGCGCCGACCATTCCGCACGCCAACAACGAGGGCCGGCAGCAAGGCATGGAGGTGCCCGATCTCGGCCAGTACGCAGCTACCGATTGGCCCGCGAATCAGAAGGCGCACGCCGCCATGATTTCGCGGCTGGACAGCGACGTCGGAAAGCTGCTGGACCTGCTGGCGCGGCTGGGCCTCGGCGAGAAGACGCTGGTGCTGTTCTCGTCCGACAACGGCCCGCATCAGGAAGGCGGCAACGATCCTCACTTTAACGACAGCAACGGCCCGCTGGCGGGCATCAAGCGCGATCTGACCGAAGGCGGCATCCGCGTACCCTTCATCGCTCGCTGGCCGGGCCAGATCGCCCCGGGCACAACCAGCAGCTTCGTCGGCGGCTTCCAGGATTTCCTGCCCACCGCGGCGGAGCTTGCCGGCGCTGCGAGCAGCGTGCCGAGCGACTGCGACGGCGTTTCCATCGTGCCCACGCTCCGCGGCAGTTCCAGCCAGCAAAAGCAGCACGACTTTCTGTATTGGACTTTCTACGAACGCGGCGGCGGACGGGCGATCCGCGCGGGCGATTGGAAGCTGGTCCAGCAGCCGCTGAGCTCGTCCGAGCGGCTCTACAACCTGGCCCAGGACATCGGCGAGGAGCGCGACCTGGCCGCGGATCAGCCACAGCTTGTCGCCCGGCTCGCAGCTAAAATGGAATCAGCTTACGTGCCGCACGAAAACTGGAAGTTCCCGTCGGCCGCGGGTAAGGCCAAGGCCGGCGGGAAGCAAAAAGCGAAGTCGCCGCAATAGCCAGCTATGAAAACCTATTCGCATTCGGGATGGGCCCCGCCGCACGGAGTTTTCGCCGCGCTGTTTGCCGGCA
>DASRJB010000340.1:0-22693 GCA_035649715.1 Pirellulaceae bacterium | reverse complement strand
CAAATCCCCTAGGGGGTACTTAGCCGCCGTAGTGATACGGCGGCTTTTTTCATGCCGCGGCGGAGCGGCCGATTTCTTTGGATGCGGTTTCCGCGACAAGGTTTTCCAGCAGGCCAATAGTGCGGTCGGCGGCGCCTTGTTGAGAGAGGACAAAATGCTGAGCGCGGCGGCCGAGTTGGGCGGTGAAAGCTGGGTCGGTCAGGCAGCGGCGGACAAAGGATTCGAGGTCGGCTGAGCTCTTGACGACGATCGCGGCATCGCGATCGAGCAATTGGCCGACGGCGTCGCGGAAGTTCCAGGTGTTGGGCCCGAAGCTGACGGCTGCGCCGTAGGCGGCGGGCTCGATCATGTTCTGGCCGCCGCGGCGGGTGAGGCTGCCGCCGACAAACGCGATCTGGGCGGTGCCCCACCAGTAGCCGAGCTCGCCGACGGCATCGACGAGAATAGTAGTCATCTCGCTCCGCGAGATGATTGCCTCACGCGGAGCGTGAGGACTACTATAAAGCTTCGACCTCCGCACCCACTTCACGCCGCGTCGGTCTAGCAGGGCAGCAACTTCGCCAAACCGTTCGGGGTGCCGCGGGACGAGAATCAGCTTCAATTCCGGAAACGCCGGCGCGAGCCGCTCGAAGACATCCAGCGCCAGCGCCTCTTCCGGGTCCTGAGTGCTGCCGGCAAGGAACACGACGTCGTGCGGGCCGATACCGGCAAGCTGCGCCAGGCGGCAAACCGGCTCAGCGTCGCGGCGGGTTAGCGCGCCGTCGAATTTGATCGAGCCGGTGACGTACGTCGCTTCGCGCGGAGCGCCGAGCGCGCGAAATCGCTCGGCGTATTCCTCGTTCTGGGCGGCGACGAGGTCGAGCTGCACGAGCACGCGGCCGACGAGCCAAGCGAAGCGCCGGTAGCCGCGAAAGCTGTTTTCGCTGAGCCGGCCATTCACGACGGCAACCTTCGCGCCGCTGCGCCGGGCGGCGGCAATCAAGTTGGGCCACAGCTCCAGCTCGGTCAGTACCAGCAGCGCCGGCCGGATGCGGCAGACTGCCTCGCGGACCGCCCAGGTGAAGTCGAGCGGGCAATAGACGACCGATCGCGGGGCGTACTTTTTGCGGGCCAGGGCGTAGCCGGCCTGCGTGGTCGTCGAGATGACGCATTCCCAGTCGGGATGCAGCCGCTCCCAGCGGGCCAGGAGCGGCGCGAGCAGGTTGACCTCGCCGACGCTCACCGCGTGGAGCCAGAGGCAGCTCTTATTGCTTTCGCGGCGCGGCACGCGGCCCAGGAATTTCTCGCTCCATCCTTCGCGGTACTTGCCGTGGCGGAGCCGCTGGTAGAGCAGCCAGGGGAGCGCGACGAGGATCGCCAGCAGGTAGGCGAGGTTGAGGAGGTAGGGCATCGTCGAACATCCTTGTTCGGTCAGTTGTCAGTTGCCAGCAGATTGCGACGACAACTGACCACTGACTACTGACTACTGACTACTGACTACTGACTACTGACAACTGACACTCCTATACGATCGGTCCGCCTTTGCGCATGCAGCAATTCTTGTACTTCTTGCCGCTGCCGCAAGTACAGGGGTCGTTGCGTCCTGGCCGGACGCCGCGGTTGCGGATCGGCTCCAGCTTGGCGTTGGGATCGACGCCCGCGCCGGCGGTCTGCTGCTGGCTTTGCTGGTATTCCTGCGAGGCGGTCGGGGCTTCGGCGTGCGTGGCGCTGGTCTCGACCCAGGTGGAATGTACGAATTCCTCGTTGAGCTGCTCCATGCGGAAGATCAGGCTGGTGGCCTGGTCGCCGATCGAGCGCCACATCTGCTCGAAGAGCTTCATGCCCTCGCGCTTGAACTCGACCTTGGGATCGACCTGGGCGTAGCCCATCAGCTGCACGCTGCTCCGCAGGCGGTCCATCACCAGCAGGTGGCCCATCCAGGCGTGATCGACGATCTGCAAGAGCAGCATCCGCTCCATCCGCCGCATTTCGGGGCGGAACTTGTCGTCGATCGCGGCGATCAGCTTCTGCTCCAACTTTTCGCGGTCGAGCTCGCCGATCTCCTCGCTGGTCAGCTTGCGGCCGAACGACGTCTCGATCCAGGCGGCGAGCGAGTCGAGCTGGCCGTTCTGGCCGGCGACCGTGCGGGCGATCCGCGTCCGCTCGGCGCCGCCAAACAGCTCCTCGACTCGCCGGCTGGCTTCGGCGACTGCGGCGTTGGCCTGCTCCTGCGTCTTCAGGCTCTGCTGCAAGAGGACCGTGCGAATCTCGTCGCGCTGCTTGTTCTTGAGGCTCTCCAGGTTGATGTCCGCGCCAAAACGCTCGCGGGCCCAGGCGATCAGCCCTTCACGGTCGAGGTGGGCCTGCGGGCCGGTACTGACGGTGTAGCGGTAGAGGCCGGCCATAACCGGGTACTCGGCCTCGCGCTGGTCATATGCGTTGCGGATCAGCGTGTGCACATAGTCGCGGATTGCCGCCGGCTCGCGGCCCTTGATTTCGGCCAGGTCGATGCCGATCCCGAACTTGAGGTGCAGCCAGCCAACGATCGACCGCTGTGGAAAATCGTCGTCCAGGAAAGGCCGGCCCTCGGACAGGTCGGCCTTCTCGATCGAAGCCCGCGCCTGGTCGAGCAGGAACTCGCCCGCCTGGCTGCGGCCAAGCTTTTTGAGATCCTTGTCGCGGAGCGACAAATTCCAGCGGGCGTTGCCCATCTTGGCCAGTGCGTCCCAGTTCCACTCGGCCTCGGACTCTTCGTCCCCTTCCTCACCGGCCAGGTTTTCGTCGATGCCGTCCTGGACGTGCGTCTCGGCCGCCCGCTGGGCCTCGTCCTTGCAATACTGCTCGGCTTCATCGAACGTCATGCCTCGCAGGTCGCGGCCCTTGAGATCGTCGATGCTGAGCTTGCCGCTGGCGAATGCGGCAAAGACACCAGTCCCATAATCGCGCTCCAGCAGCGTGTCGAGCTGCTGCTGCACTTCCTTCTGCAGCATCTCGAGCACGACGCCGCGGCAGCTCGCGCCGTCGAGAATCCGCTGGCGGAACGTATAGACCCGCTTCCGCTGCTCGTCCATCACCTCGTCGTACTCGAGCAGATTCTTGCGGGCCTCGAAGTGCCGCTCTTCTACCTTCTTCTGGGCGCCTTCGATCCGCCGGCTGACCATCCGACTTTCGATCCGCTCGCCCTCCTTCATGCCGAGCGTCTCGAGAATCGTCTTGACCCAGGGCCCGGCGAAAATCCGCATCAGGTCGTCTTCGAGCGACAGGAAGAACCGGCTGCTGCCCGGATCGCCCTGGCGGCCGCAGCGGCCGCGGAGCTGCAGGTCGATGCGGCGGGCCTCGTGCCGCTCGGTGCCCACGACGTGCAGGCCGCCCAGCTCGCGGACGACCTTGCCCTCGGCTTTCATGCCTTCGCGGGCCTCGATTTCGCGGACGAGCGTGTCCCACTCCGCAGGGGGCACGTCCAACCGCGTCGGATACTTGCTTTGAAGCTGGGCCCAGGCCATCGTCTCGGGATTGCCGCCGAGGATAATGTCGGTGCCGCGGCCGGCCATGTTCGTAGCAATAGTCACCGCGCCCAGGCGGCCGGCCTGAGCGATGATCTCGGCCTCGCGCTTGTGATACTTGGCGTTTAAGACCTCGTGCTTGATGCCCCGCTTGTCGAGCAGGCTGGAGAGCCGCTCGCTCTTCTCGATCGAGACCGTGCCGACGAGGGCCGGGCGACCCTTGCGCTCGATCTCGGCAATCTTGTTCTTGGGAATGACGTCGCGCTGCTTGCTTTCGCGTTTCTGGAACTCGACGCTGTCCTCCAGCTCCTTGTGCAGCGTGCCCCACAGCTCCTCGCCGTCCTTCATCACGAGCACGTCGTAGCGGTTCAGCCGCTCGATCTCGTCGGCCAGGGCGATGAACTTCTCGTGCTCGGTGCGGTAGATGACGTCGGGGTTTTCCTTCCGCTGCATCTTGCGGTTGGTGGGGATGGCGACGACGTCCAGCTCGTAGATCTTCCAGAACTCGCTGGCCTCGGTCATGGCGGTGCCCGTCATGCCGCAGATCTTGTCGTAGAGCTTAAAGAAGTTCTGCAGGGTGATCGTGGCCAGCGTCTGCGTCTCTTCCTTGATTTTCACGCCTTCTTTGGCTTCGACCGCCTGGTGCAGGCCGTCGCTCCACTGGCGGCCTTCCATTTTTCGGCCGGTGAATTCATCGACGATGATGATCGAGTCGTCCTCGACGACGTACCGCACGTCCTTCTGATAGAGGTGGTGGGCCTTGAGGGCGTTGTCGATCAGGTGCGGCCACTGCATGTTGCCGGCCGTGTAGAAGCTCTCCACGCCCGCCAGCTTCTCGGCGTGCCGCACGCCTTCATCGGTCAGGTTGACCGTGTGGTCTTTCTCGTTGACGACGAAGTGCGCGTCCTTCTTCAGCAGCTTGGCGATGCGGTCGGCCTCGGCGTACTTGGCCGGATTGTCGTCCGACGGACCACTGATGATCAGCGGCGTGCGGGCTTCGTCGATCAGGATGTTATCGACCTCGTCGACGATCGCGAAATTCAGTTTCCGCTGCGATTGCTGCCGGTCCTTGGAGTACCGCTCATCGCCGCGGGCGGCCGGCCGCATATTGTCGCGGAGATAGTCGAAGCCGAATTCGTTGTTCGTGCCGTAGGTGATGTCGCAGTCGTAGGCCGCCTGGCGGCGGAGTGTGCCCTCGACGCCTTGCATGTCGCTCTGGATCGCGCCGACGGTCAGCCCCAAGCCGAGATACAGCGGTCCCATCCACTCCATGTCGCGGCGGGCCAGGTAGTCGTTGACCGTGACGACGTGCACGCCTTTGCCCGACAGCGCATTCAGATACGCCGGCAGCGTCGCCACCAGCGTCTTGCCTTCGCCCGTCACCATTTCGGCGATCGAGCCGCTGTGCAGCACCATGCCGCCGATCAGCTGCACGTCGTAGTGCCGCATGCCGAGGAATCGCCGGCCCCCTTCGCGGCCAACGGCAAACGCCTCGATCAGGATGTCGTCCAGCGTCTCGCCGGCCTTGAGACGTTCCTTGAAGCGGACCGTTTCGGCGCGCAGGTCTGCGTCGGACATCGCCTGGTACCGCGGCTCCAAGGCGTTGATCGCGTCCACCTTGGTCTGCATGCGGCGGACGAAGCGGGCGTTGGACGAGCCGAAGACGGCGGTCACGCCGCGCTCGAAGCCATGCATCAGGCCGCCGAAAAAGTTGCCGACGCCTTCCCAGGTCCGCTCAAGTACGTCCATAACTGGCTATGCTCTTGTGTTCCAAAGCCGCGGGCCGCCGGCCGTCAGCGCTCCAAACCGGCGATTGCCGGCTGCCAAGACTTCCGCAGCAAGTGCGCACTTTCTTCCGGCGGCCGGTCAGGTGCAACCAGCGTTCCGCCACCGAGCCCGGCAGGGGTCCGCCGCCTGCCGCATCGGCGCAAACCCCGCCGCCACAAAAGTTTATTGCGACGGCAGGAAACGGTCAATTGCGGTCCTGGGGGGTGGATTTCGGAGTTGTTAGCTGGCCGGCTGCCAGAAAGACAGTTCGCCCGCAAGCGGCTGCTATTTGGGGCTTTGTGAGAGGGTCAGTGGCTAGTTGTCAGTTGGATTCGGCCGGCACAATTTACAACCGACAGCTGACTACGGACACTGGACTGGCCCCACCGCCTGCGGCTGCTATAATCCACCCCGGTCGGGTTGGACGACGCAAGTGCAGCGTGCATTCTCCTGAATCGGTCGCAGCCCTTCTCGCCTTGCCTGCTTGGCGGACCACCATTTTTGGTCCCTTTCCAATCGGCCCGGAAAGCAAGATCGGGCCGGGCAACTGCATCAGGAATTCTGCCGTGGGAATGCGATTGTATGTCGGTAACTTGAGCTACAGCGTCACCAGTGAAAGCCTGGAGGCGCTGTTCGCCGAGTATGGCCAGGTGAAGAGTGCGCAGGTCATTCAGGACCGCGACACGGGCCGGAGCAAGGGTTTTGGCTTCGTGGAAATGGCCGACGGGGCCCAGGCCCAGGCGGCGATTCAGGGACTCAACCTGAAGGAAGTCGATGGTCGCTGCTTGACCGTGAACGAAGCCCGCCCGCGCGAAGAGCGCGGCGGCGGCGGCCGCGGTGGCGGTGGCGGTGGCGGCGGTGGCCGCGGCTACGGCGGCGGTGGCGGCGGCCGGCGGTACTAATCCGAGGCGCAGAAATGACGTGAGGCAGACATTCTTGTCTGCCTCTTTTCTTTCTTGGCAGCCAAATGGACCAGACTACCGGACGATCGCCTCGCCGCGGATCCGCTGCGAGAAGTGCGGGTCGTCCTTGTACCGCAGAATCAGGTCGTTGGTCCGCGCATTGCGGCGGACTTCGGCGAAGGGGCGCGAGGTGTCGATCAGCCCCAGCTCGTAGGCCAGGCTGTCGGCATAGCCGGGCAGGAGCACGCGGTAATCGTGAGGAATGCGGTCGGGCGCCAGCGTGTTGATGTGCCGGACGATGTTCGTCGTGCAGTTGTTGCTGAGCGTGTCGTAAAACTCCGGCTGCTCCTTGAGCTGGTTGACCCGCTGCATCACATCGACGAACAGCTTCTTGGCCATATCGGGCGTGGCCTTCGTGCGGTAGAGCAGCACATCGACGTTGCGGTACTCGGCCCGCACCGGCAACAGGTCCCGCTCGTCGGCGACGACGTAAATCAGCTCGAACTGGTTGAACAGGCCCGTGCCCGCGCCGTACGACTCGCCTTTTTCCAGCCTCACTTCCGCCGAGACGCCGACGTAGTCGCCCCCTTCGAAGCCGAAGCTGAGCAGCGTGTGGGCGATGGCCCGATTGTCGGCGAACGGGATCATGATGAAGTCAACGGTGCGAATCTTGCTCAGGTCGTACGTCTTGTCGTAGTAATCCACCAGGCAGTCGCGGTAGCTGAAGAACTGCGCGTTTCGGACGTTGTGGATGTGGACCTTATCGCCGTCCGTTTCGGCATAGGCCAAGACCTTTAGCTCGGGAACCCAGTCGCGGTCGTTCGAAGGCACGCGCTTGTCGGCCGAGAGCTGCGCGAGATCGACTTGCGGAATCTCCCAGTTGGGCAGCTCGATCTTCGGCGGCGTGGCCGCCAGCAGCGCTTCCAGAGGCCGCGGCGGTCCGGCCTGCTGCGGCCGAGTCCCCGCACAGCCGGCCAGCGCGCAAAGTATCCAAGCCGCGACCAGTGGTCGCGGTGTTCTCCTGCCTGACTGAAGGGTAGACGGCGGCATAGAATCGATGCGGTGAATACCAAGCTGGGCAATTTGGGGCAACCCCAAACACCAAGCACAAAACACGGTACGTATGAAAACCGCCGTCTTCAGCACCAAGGCCTACGACCGCCAGTTCCTGCAGCCCGCGGCAGCCGCGGCGGGCCATGAGCTGACGTTCATCGAATCGCGGCTGACTCCGGCAACTGCGGTGCTGGCCCGCGGCTTTCCGGCGGTCTGCTCGTTCGTCAACGACGCGCTGTCGGCCGAGGTTGCAGGCCAATTGGCCGAAGGCGGCACGCGGTTCGCCCTCCTCCGCTGCGCCGGCTTTAACCAGGTCGATCTGGAGGCCTGCGGGAAGCTCGGCATCCGCGTGGCCCGCGTGCCGGCTTATTCGCCCTACGCCGTCGCCGAGCATACGGTCGGCATGATGCTCGCCCTGAACCGCAAGTACCACAAAGCCTACAACCGCGTCCGCGAAGGCAACTTTGCGATCGACAGCCTGCTCGGCTTCGACATGCACGGCAAAACGGTTGGCGTCATCGGCACGGGCAAGATCGGCGCGATCGCGGCGGGAATCCTGCACGGCTTCGGCTGTAACCTGCTGCTGGCCGACGTGGTTCCCAGCGATGAGTGTAAGCGGATCGGCCGCTACGTTTCGCTCGACGAGCTCTACCGGCAGTCCGATATCATCACGCTCCACTGCCCGCTCACTCCGCAGACCAGCCACCTGATCAACCGGCAGGCCATCGAACAGATGAAGCCCGGTGTGATGCTCATCAACACCAGCCGCGGGGGCCTGGTCGATACCGAGGCGGTGATCGCCGGCCTCAAAAGCGGGCGGCTCGGCTACCTGGGCCTCGACGTCTACGAAGAAGAGGCCGAGCTGTTCTTCGAGGACCTTTCCAATCGCGTGATCCAGGACGACGTGTTCATGCGGCTCTTGACGTTTCCCAACGTGCTGATCACGTCGCACCAGGCATTCTTCACCGACACCGCTCTGGCGCAGATCGCCAAGGTCACGATGGAAAACCTCACCGCCTTCGAGCGCGGCGCGGCGACGAACGAGGTGCGTCGTTCGTAGCCAAATTCCGGCAACTTTGGTTACTGGGCCGGCCGCCGCGCGTAGATCGTGCCCCAATAGGTGTCCACGACGTCCGTGTAGCGTTCGACGCGGAAGCCCAGCCGGTCGATTCGTTGCAGCAAGCGCTCCGCCTGCGAGGCCTTGGGCTCGCCGGGCTGAACGTGATACTCGACGACGATCTTGCCGATCTGCTCCGCGAGATCCTCGGGCAGGGAATCGAGGATGGCAAACTCGGCACCCTCGCAGTCCAGCTTGAGGAAGTCGCACCGGGTCAACTGGTGCCTTTGAAAGACTTCGGCCAGCGTAAGGCCATCCACCATTTCATAGCTTTCCGCCTGGCCCGCCAAATCTGCAAACACGGAATGGCCTCCCGTGCTGTGCCGGCTGAGATAGATCTTGACTGGTCCGCTTGTTCCGACGAGCGCCGCCTGCACGGCCGTGGCGCTGGTGCAGTTGTTGCGCGCCAGGTTGGCGCCAAGCAGTCGAAAGCTGTCGCGCGTCGGTTCGAGCGAGACGACCGTGCCCCGCCTGGCGGCCCGGGCCGCGAGCACGGCAAATGCGCCGATGCTGCCGCCCGCGTCGATGACGATATCGGACTCGCCGATCTCATAGCCGGCGGGGTTGTACTCGCGATCGAGCACGACGTCGCGAATGAAGAATTCGTCCGACTGCAGTCGCCGCACGCAGAAGGAAAGTTCGCCGGCGCTGATCACCTTGCAGCGCCGACCCAGGGCAATCCACAGCCGCTCGCGAGCGATCGCCAGTTGTGTCGGTAGCCGCCGCTCGCGAAAGATGGCCCGGCAGGCGCGCTGGAGCCAGCTTCCCGCGGCCATTACAGGGGGCGCCGGAAAGATGCGTTCCGGTTCCATGCCGGACCATTTTAGAGGAACTTGCAATGCCGCGCCGCACGGCCGCGGAGCTCGGCGTCACTTCTTCTCGGGAAGCGGGATCGCACCGCTGGCGACTTGTGGGGCTTTGGCGAGGAAGGCCTGGTAGCGCTCTTTGCCTTTGGTCGAATCGCCGAAGACGGAGGCAATCATGAGGCTGCTGGTCACGGCCTGGCCGGGGAGCTTGTCGTCCGGAGCGACGGCGGGCATGTCGGCGGGCGTGAGGCTTTCGCCGCTCCAGAAGGCAGCCATAGCCAGCCAGCTTCCCGGAGCTTCATATTTCGTGCGGCCGGCGGCTGCCTCGCAGCGGCGGCGGTTGGCCTCGGTCGGATCGGTCACCCACTCGCGGGCCGCGTCGTAAGCGGCACGCTCTGGAGGTGGCAGTTGATCGGCGCAGTCCGGCTCAACGCAAACCACACCCCACCAGACGGCGTGCCGCTTGGGCAGCAGGTGCGCCTGCACGCGAACCGCCTTGGCGAACAATCCCTTGCCGGCCAGCGCGGCGACCAGCTCCGGACCGGTCTTCACCGTGGCCGCCACCTTCAGTGCGTCCTCGCTCATTTGCAGATGCTCGGCGATTTCCAGCGCGGTCGGCTCCTTGGGCTGCGCCTCGGCCGGCTGGGGCGCTGCCGAAGCGGCGGCGACGAACGCCGCGCCGCTGATCGTGTTGAGCGTGGCGGTGCTCTTACCGCCCCCGGGCGCCGCCGCCCCGTCGAACACGACGACGAACGCCGACTGGCCGGCCTGGATCGTGTCGCCGGCCTTGAGCTCCGCCTCGGTGACTTGCTGCTTGTTCACGGCCAGCGGCTTGTCGGCAGCCAGCTTGCGGACCTTGGCCCCGTGCAGCTGGCACTGCACCGCGAAATGGACATCGGCCAGCTCGGCATCCTGCGGGAAGCTGAAGTCGGCCCACTCCGTGCGGCCGATGCGCGCAACTTGCCCGCTGCGGAGAAGCACTTTGCGTCCCGCATGCGGGCCGGCCGTGATTTGCAGCGTGAGTTGCATTGTCAATTGTCAATTCATCGTGATCGTGCCGCCGTCGAGGTCGAGCATGCCGCTGCCGGCGACCTTCGACTGAGCCCCGCTGGCCTCGAAGTTGCCGGTGGCGGTGGTCTTCACATTCACGCTCGCCAACTCGATGGCGCTGGGCTTGATCGTGATCGTGCTCTCGCCGACTTTCAGCAGGATTTCCTGGGCGGCTTCGATCGACGCCTTGCCGGCGTCGATCTTGATCGTCAGGTTCCCCTGGCTGATCGTGATCGTTTTGTTGCCCTGGGCGATGGTCAGCTCGTCGTTCCCCTTGTCGATCAACTCGGTGCGGTTGCCTTCCTTGATTTGCAGCTTGTCGTTCCCCTTCTCCAGGGTCACCGTGCGATTGTTGTAGATGTCGATCGTCTGGTCGCCCTTATCCTTCTTCTCGAAGCCGACTTTCAGCGTGTCGTTGTTCTCGACGACGCGGTCGAAGTTCTTCTGGGCGTGGAAATAGATCTGCTCCTCGTCCTTCTTGTCCTCGAACCGCAGTTCGTTGAACGTCTCGGCGTCTCCTTCCTTGGTCGAGCGGCTCTTGAGGCCGCTCTGCGTCTGGTTCGCCGGCAGGTCGTAGGGCACCTTTTGCTCCGAGTTATAGACGCGGCCGGTGACAATCGGCTGATCGGGGTCGCCCTCCAGGAAATCGACGATCACCTCCTGACCGATCCGCGGAAGGTGCATCGCGCCCCATTGCTTGCCGGCCCAAATCTGGGCCACGCGGAGCCAGCACGAGCTGTTCTCGTTCTTTTCGCCGAGGCGGTCCCAGTGGAACTGCACCTTCACGCGGCCGTACTGGTCCGTCCAGATCTCCTCGCCGCTCTTGCCCACGACCAGCGCCGTCTGCGGGCCCTTCACGACCGGCTTGGGCGTTCTGCAGGCCGTGCGGAACGGCCGCTGGCTGCCGATCGCCTCGAACTTGCAGTCGAAGTACACGCCGGCCTTCGAATCCAGCACGTCCGAGCCCGCGGCCGCTGCCGTGTCGATCTCCATCTTCATTTCGATATTGCTGGCGATGACCAGGTGCTCGCGGTTCTGGTCTTCGCGGGCGTAGCCGGACATCTTGAACAGCTTGCCGGTCGCCATCGTGACCGCGGTCGTGTTGCCGCTGATCATCTCCCAGGGCACTTGCACCTCTTCGATCCGAGTGCGGGCCATCGCCGAGCCGTCGGCCTTTTCCAAATAGCCGCCGGGATACGCGAACAGCTCCATGCTCGCATGGGTGTGCTGCCGCGTGATCACGCTCTGCGACTTGAGGTCGGCTCGGGGCTTGACGAAGTCGAAGTCCAGGTGGGCCCACGTCCCCGATTCCACCTGCTGCTGCATGTTCCAGTCGTAGATGTGGTCCTCCTGATAGCCGGCCTTGCGGAGCCGGAACGGCAGCGGGTCTTTCTTCGTAATGCTCTCGTGGGCGCTCAGCGAATCGGCCAGCACCAGCGTGTGCTTGCCGCTGGCGTGCTCGAAGTAGTAGTAGATGCCCTCTTCCTCCATCAGCCGGCTGATGAAGTCGAAGTCGGTCTCGTTGTACTGGACGCAATACTCGCGCGGGTTGTACGTCTTGCTCAGCGACTTCTTGACGTCGGTGATTCCCAACTCGTCGAGGATCGCCTTCACGATGTCGGGCACCGACTTCTTCTGGAAGATCTTGCAGTCGGCCGTGCGGGTGAGGAACCACAGCCGCGGGCGGAGCTGCGCTTCGTAGCAGAAGTACTTATCGACGGACTTGGTGATCTGGCGGAACTGGATCACGTCGGCGTTGAAATACCGCACGCGGTCGTCGGGGAACTCGGCCTTGATCGTGATGTTCTGGCCGAGAATCTTGTTGAGATCCAGCGCCCCGTTCTCGCTGAGCGCTTCCAGCTTGTAGTGGAACATCCGGCCCAGTTCTTCACGGCCGGTCAGCGACTGGAACAGCAACTTGCCGTCGCCGAAGGGACTGGTGACGGTGACGGCTTGAGCCATGGGCCTTGCGCCTCGCGCTGCGAATTGCCTGGCGGCGGCTTCCAGCCGCCGCGCGGAAGCGAGCCTGCCTCGCTAAGAGTCCGACGACTCCGACGCCTCCGACGGCTGCTCCTCGTCCTCACTCGACGTGATGTCGGTGACCGCTTTGCCGACGTCGGCCATGTACCGCTGATTGTCTTCGATATTATCGTTCACATCATCGACCGCATCCACGGCATCCTGCAAGCGGTACTCGGCCTGGGCCAGGAACCCCAGCCCGGGCACGCGGGCGAGGGCCTGGAGCAGGACGTTCACCTGCCGTAATTTGTCGGCCATGTTAAGTCTCCTCTGCCCGGTTTCACCGCCCGGCCCGAACGGCACAAGCGAGTCAGGCGGTTAAAGTATAGCTCTTCGCCGGAACCGTCAACGGTTTGCGCCGACCGGCGGAGTGACCTCCAGCAAGTCCAGCCGGTCGGATACATCAACGATTGCCGGTTGTGCGGTCCGCCAAGAGCGGGCCAGCGCGTCGCCGCGGGACGTGAACTGGATCGACAGCCGCCCCCGCAGGTCTTCCGCTGGCTGCTCGTAGGTGAACGTGTGCAGCACGAGGCGGTTGGCAGCGTCGAACTGATGGAGGGCGCGGCTGGCCGGCGGTGCGAGCGTGACCTTGAGCGACCCGACGCCGGGCGAACGTTCGTCGTGCCGCTCGATCACGCCCACCGACAGCTGTCCGTTGCCGCCGGCCGTGCGGACCTGATAGGTCACGCCGGCCAGGCCCGGCACTTCGAAGCCAGCGCCCTCCGTGGGCAGGCGATCCGCAACTTCCGTCAGCTGCCGCGATTGAGTCGGCTCGGTGGCGGTCGATTTGGCCCAGACTCGAATCTCGGCGCGGGGCGCGCCGGCCGGCCAGTTTTGGGCCAGGAACGTCGCCAGCGGCACGGTCGTTCCCGCTTCCAGCGGCGCGTCGTAGAAAATGTACGGGCCGGGATCCTCCTGCGGCGGCAGGCCCAGCGGCGCGACCTCGACCCACATTTCCACCGGCCGCGGCACGAAGTGCAAGTCGGCATGCTGGATCGAGATCGGGAACCGGATCCCCTGCTCGGTCCGCACCGAGCGGTGCAGCCAGGCCACCAGCGGCGTCGCCGCCCCGTCCTCCTGGACGATCATGTTCTGCGGCTGCGGATTCCCCTTCAGGTACGGCACGACTTCCAGCCGCGGCGATCCGCGGCGGACGGTCAGCTCCACCGCTTCGCCGCCGAACAATTCCACCGGCTCGCGCATGTTCTCGAAGGCCACGCCATAGTCTTCCCGCCCGCGATGGTTGCGGAGCGTGATGCTGCGGCCGATTTCCGCCTGGGCCAGCACGTTGCCGCCGGCGTCGTCCACGCGAAACTGCCCCGGCCGCAGCAGCGTCTGCAGCGTCTCGACCAGCGCGGTCGAGTCCTTGGCGGGCACGAACGAGCCGCCGCTGGCTGCGGCGATCTGCTCGAAGTCGCGGCGGGCCGCAGTGGCCTCATTGGTCGGGATATCGAAGCCGACGACGTGAATGGCGACGCCCGCCCGCTGGGCAGCGGCCAGCACGTCGGCCAGGGCCGGCGCGAACTCGCGGGGCGGATTGAACTGGCTGTTCTGCCCATCGGTGATCAGCACCACGCTGCGGGCCGAATTGTCGTCCGCGCCAAAGTCGGCGATCGCCTGCTGCAGGGCGAGAAAAATCGGCGACTCGCCCCACGGCTTGACCGTCTGCAACTGGTCGTAGACCTTTGCGGCGATCGTCGTGTCGAAGCGGCCCAGGTCGAGGATTTCCTGCACGTCGGCATAGGGCCGCAGCTCCGCCGGGATCGGCTCGGCATAACCAGTCTGCCGCAGCAATTCGTCGGCCTTGGTCGTGCTCCAGCCCACGCGGTGGCCGAACAGGCGCACGCCGACGCGCAGGTCGCCACGGGCCGCCAATTCGGCCAGCAGCGACCGCAGCGAGCCTTTGGCGACTTCCATCCGCGTCGATTCCGTGCGGACGGCCTCATCGGGCCGCTCCACGGCGACCGGCGCGCTCATGCTGTGCGAGCAATCGAGGATGAAGACGACCGAAGCCTTCTTGCGGTCGAAGCCCAGCACGGTGACTTGCGGCGGGCCATAGAGGATCGGTCGATATTCGACCCGCAAGCCGCCCGGCGCTCGCAAGAGGAGCGGCGCGGCAAAGTCGTTGCCCCGCACGCTGGCCACCGCTTGCACCAGCGGCCCGCGGCTCTTGAGCCCCGCGGTGTCGAGCGTCATATTGTGGGCGAGCAGCGGCTGATCCGCTTTCAGATCGGGCTGCGGCACGGCCAGCGGCCAGCCGGGTGGGCCGATGCGGCCCTGCTGATCGGACAAGAAGACGGCGGCCGTCGCTTGCGGCAAATTGGCGGCGGCTTCGGGCGTCCGCGTCCGCACGTCGAGCGACGAATCGACCGTCGCCAATTGTTCGACCAGGAGGATGTCAGTCGCGGTGACGCCGAGCGCTTCGCGGGCGGCGATCCGCCGCTGGCTGAGCAGGCGGTCGAGGCCGGCGGCCTGTGCGTCGGCCGCTTCCGTGAGCGGGCCGAAGCTGCGGGCCGCGGCGAGGTAATCGGCGGCGCTGGCCGCAAAGAACGCCTCGCCACCGGGCCGCGCCGGACCGTAATAGTCGTCGAGCGCCCGCTGCGCTCGCCACAGAAACAGCTGCGCCAAGTCGGCTCGCCGCAGCTCCCGCACCGGATCGACGCCCGGCGGCTCGAACCAGAGCGCCGCGGCTGAGCGCAGCCGCGACTCCGCCTGGCAGAGCGACTTCCAATCGACGGGCACGTTTTGGGCCTGCCCAGTCACGAGAGATTTGACCGGCCCGCGCGACAGCGCGAGCAACCGCTGGCGCGCTGCCTCGTTCAACTCGAGGGCTGCTCGTAGCCGATCGCCTTCCGCCGTCTCGGCAGCCGCTCGCCGCTCAGCAGAGTCGAGTACCGTGGCGTGGTCGAGCAAGGCAGCCAGCGGGTGTGGCTGCCAGCGCGACATCCGCACCAGGTGCGGCAGTGCCGGCGCCGCAGCCGCCGCCGGCTGGGCTGCTCCGTCTTGGATCGCGTCGTAGTCGGCGGCGAGCTTGACGTGCAGTTCGCTGCGTTTTTCGCGCAAACGCTGGCGCTGGTCCCAGCGGAGGATTGGCGTGGCCAGCGCCGCGTCGATCTCGCGGGCAGCGGCCGCCCTCTCGGTCGTGGTCGCCAGCACCGCGGTCGCCAGCGCCCTGGCGCGCCCGTCAAAGTTACTGCGCAGCTCGTCGAACTTCTGATCGATCGAGGCGACCAGGGCGTCGCCCGTCCAGTCCAGCTCCCCTGCCCTGCCCTGCCCCGTCCGCTCCAGGTGCTCCTCGAAGTGGATCGCCTCGGCCAGCAGCGGCCGGAGCGTCTTCTCGATCAGGCGGTCGGCTGCGGCTTCGTCGTCGGCCAGTTCCTGCGGCCGGCAGAGCCAGGCGGCCAGGTGCGGCAGCTCGGCCCACAGATCGTCGCGAAGCGCGCAGGCCGCGGTCACGCGCTCGCTCAGCGTGAAGCTCTCCAGTGCCTGCCGCGTGTCCTGGCCGGGCGCGAGGGCATTGTCCAGCGCCGGGCCGACCAGCACGGCGTCTTCCAGCTGGCGGCGGTCCGCGTCGAGCTGCGCCAAGGGGCCGCGGACCCAGGCATGCGCCCGCTCGTCGCCGGGCAGTCCGTCGAGCGAGAGCGGTGCGGCGTGCTGTTCGGCCAGGGAATGGACTTGCCAGGCCAGCGCCAGCGGTGCGGGATCGCGCCAGGCCGCGGGAACAGCCAGCCGCTGCCAGATTGCCAGCAGGTTCGTTTCGTCGAGCGCGGCCGGCAGCCTGGCTGCTTCGCCGGCACCGAGCGCCGCTGCGATATTGGCCGGGCTGGGCTCTTCTGCCACGCGGGCCATTTCCGCACCCAGCGCGCGGAGCGCGTCGGCGTCGGCCGTGCCCCACAGCGCCGCCATCGACAGCGAATGCATCTTTAGCGGCGGACCGGCAGCGCCGTCCAGGATCGCGGCAAACGCCGGCAGCGAGCCGCTGCGGGCTGCAGCCTGACGTCGCTCTTCGGCCTGATTCAGCCGCGTGGCCAATTCGCCGCGCAGCTGACCGGCTTCGGCCTCGTAGGCCTTCCCGGCCGCGGTGAGCTGTTCCAGGCGGAGCAGGTCGAACGAAAGCATTCGCCAGCCCGCTGGGTCGAACCGCCACGGCCGCGCCTGGCGGAGCGTATCGAGCTTGTTCCAGAGCTGGGCGATTTCCCCGGCGGGCACGATCGGGTCGGCGGCCTCGATGCGGCCGGATCGCGCCCGCAGCTCTTCCAGATCGCCGCGGCGGAGCGACCACGTAACCGTGAAGTTCGCCTCCTGTGGAATCACCTGGGGAATTTGCGAGCGGCCGAGGTGGTGCCGCGCCCAGCCGTGCACGTGGCCGCGGAGGTACTGCTCCAGCTCCGCGAGCGTCACGCGATGGTCGCCGTTGCCGCCGAAGCCGCGCAGGTCGGCCGCGCCGGCCAGGCCCAGCCGGAGGTAGTGCCCGAACACCGATCCGCGCAGGGCCGGCGAAACAGCGGCGGACTGTCCCGGCCCGGCCGAGCAGAGAATCGCCAGGTTGGGAATCTTGGCTTCGTCGAGCGCCGCGGGCAGCGACTCGACGAACCCGCTGTAGGCCTGGCCGAGATTCCAGTCGGCGACCTCGCGCGTGCAATCGAGCACCAGCAGCTTGTGAACTCCCGCCGGCACTTCGGCCGCCTGAATCTGCCCGAGAACCTTGACCAGCGGCAGCCAGGTGGTGCTGTCGTGTGGGGCCGCGTCCGGCGTCAGCAGGCAGGGCCGACCCTCGGCGTCTACCGCGCCCGGCAGGCTCACGTAGAGGACGATCGACCGCGTGCGGCTGTGGCGGCGAACAAACTGCGAGAGTTCGTCCCCCAGGCGTTTGAGCCCGTGGTCCGGCGAACGCCAGTCTTCGGACAGGTTGGTGACCGCGAGGGACTTGCCCTCCAGGTCACGCAGCGCGAGCAAATCCTCGGCGGCCCAGGCATTAGGTGGAATCGGCCGCCGGTGGCTGGTTCCGACGACGGCGAAGAGCGGGGTCTGGGCCGGGGCATACAGCAGGTAATAGGCCAGGCAGAGCAGCAGCGCCGCCGCGGCGATGAACCAGGCGGCGACGCGCGCCTTGCGGAACGGCCGGCTGGCGAGGACGCTTCCGCCATTTCCGCCCCCACCCACCTGCCAGCGATGGCGGGGCGCTTCGGCGGGCGCGGCGCCGCGCCAGCCTTTGCGGCCGTTGGGCCCATTCCCCGAAGGAGCGGTCGAGCTTGTCGTGGATTGAGCCATGCGGGCGTCCTTGGCGTCGCTCACCATTCCCCTGCTGGTCAGTGTAGCCGAAGCGCGGCCGCCGCCGCGCTGGATCTAGTGGCAGTCGCAGGGCGGCAGGCGAACGGTCGTAAGCGCAGGCGGAACCGGCGCAGCGGCGGGTTGTTGCAGTTGGGTGGCAGTGGACGGTAATTGTGTCGCAGCGTGCTGCGCAAGGTTTCCAGCGGCGGGCGTCGGCCGCGGTGCGGGCCGGCGGGCGATCGGCCGCACGAGGTGCCATCCCAGGTGATCTTCCAGCACGCCGCTCACGCCGCTAACCGGCGTCGTGGCCACCGCACGGGCAATCGCCGGCGAGCGAATCGTCGCGGGATCGGTCCAGCCGTGCGTCTGCATCTGTAACTGCGGCGGCAGCGGCCCGGCCTGCGAGGTCATCAGCTGCATCCGCGCCATGCTCAAGGCCGCAACCGCGTCGGGCCGTGAAGCAAAATCCTGGGGCCGCGCCGACCAGATCTCCCAAGCCGTTAGGGCCGCGGCCGGTTCTGCTTGCCGGCCGCCGGGCTGATAGCTGAGCAGTGCTTCTTCGTAGCTAACCGGCCGGGCCGGCGCTCCGCCAGCCGGCTGAGCTATGTTTCTAGCGGCGGGCTGCGCTGTGTTCCTGGAGGCGGGCTGCGCAGTAATCACGCCACTGCCGAGCGGCTGCTCCGTCGCCGGAAGCGCGCGCAGAACCGAGGCAGTCGCGCCCGCGGGCGGAGGTGGCGGCGCTGCCTCGGCGGGGCTGGGGCCTTCCGGCGGCAGCCCGGCCGGCGTCTGGCCCGGCTTCAGCGGCACGCACTGGCAATTGCACAGGGCTAGCCGCGCCATCCGCCGCACACGCTCCGACGGCTCGACGTAGCAGCCCTGCGCATCCAGCTCGTAGGCCAGTTTTTCCATCTTCTCGCGCATCTTCGGGCTGCAGCACGCGCTGCGGCAGCAGTTCTTGCACGGTCCCATCGATTGCTGCCGCAGAGCCTTGAGCGTTTCGAATCGGATCAGCTCGGTGCAGTCGTCGAGCGCGGCGATCAGCGCCTCCTCGATGCCCGGATAACAGCCGGCACAGCCGATGCTCGCGAGGTAGGCGATGGCTTTGGCCTTCTGCGCCGCACCGTCCTCGGCAGCCTTGACTTCGGCCGCGCTTTGCACGGCCGGATTGTCCGACTGCAGATTGGCCGGATCGGTCAGCGACAGCACCGGCGGCTTGGCCTCCAGTCCGGGCCAGATCGCACCCAGCCGGTTGCGAATGTTGTTGCACAGGGTCTTGATCTCATTGCACGCGCCGACAATGCCGAGGAATTGCGGCAGCGTCTGCTTGGGGCAGCACTGCTGACCGGGCGGTGCAATCGCCACGATGTTCGCCCCGCCGACCGAGGCCGAAGTGGGCAGCGCGGGCGCGGCCGGAGCAGGCGCAGGCGGCGCTGCGGCGCAGCCCGCCAGGGCCGCTAGCAGCAAGACGGCAACGCTCGCGAAACGGCAGTCCGGCATACGGCAACTCTCGCCCAATCGGCAAATAGCGCAATAGCGGCAAACTCTTCTCAGCTTATCGACCGGCGGCGGAAAGCCCCTTAAGGCAACCCTGCACCAGAGAGCGCCAGACACGGGAGGATGGCGAAGCTGCGCGAACTTTGCGGCCGGCGGGCTAGGAATTCCGCGTGCGGCCGCGACGCTGCATCAGCCGGGCTGGAACGTCGATCTGCGCTTGGCTCACGTCGGCGGCGATCGAGTCGATCGACTGCTCGAGCTTCTGCTTGCGGGCGGCGAGCGGCAGCAGGGCCTTCTTGACGGCCAGCAACGTCTGCTGAACTTTGGCCTGCAGCGTGGGATCGGCCTCTGGCACGGCGCTGCCTCTGGATGACGAAGGCTCGGCCTTGGCCGATTCCAGCGTGTCGAAAACGGTCAATGTTGCTTTGGCCGGCGCGGCGTTCGAGTCGCCGATCGGCTGGGCTACGCGCTGGGCCAGGCACTCCTCGCAGCCGCAGGGAACATCGGCGCCGGCGATCTGGAGGAAGTGAATCGGATTGCGGGCGTAGTATTCGGCGGCGCTCAAGGGCGCGCTCGGAGCGATTTCGCCTTCGCCGTCCCCCGAATCGCTGCCAGGAGCATGCGAGCCAGGCATTTCGCCTTCGCCACCACCTCCACCGCCAGTTCCGCCACCGCCCCCGCTCCAACCCTCACCGCCGCCGCCTCCGCCCCCTCCGCCTCCGCCGCCTCCGCCGCCCGAGTTGAGCTCGTTGATCACCAGCAGCGCGTCGAGCGGCGTGCACAGGCCGTCATTGGTGACGTCGATGTAGCCATCGGAGGACGGCGTCGCTTGCGACGGCAGCTCGGGCTGATTCGGATGTGCGTTGAGCCAGTTGATAACGAGCAGCGCGTCGAGCGGCGCGACAGCCAAGAGGGGATCGTTGTCAACGTTGAGCGGCTTGGCGACGTTGTGCCACAGGCTGGCCTGAATGCGGATGCCGAAGTTGACATTCTGCGCTTGCCCGGCCGCAACGGTGATCGTGGCCACGCCGCCGACGGGCGTCGTCACGGTGTGATTCGACGGCGGATCGGCCTTCACGCGGTAAGTTCCCGGCGGCAGGAACGCGAGCGAATATGCGCCTAGCGGGTTGCTCGTAGCGGATGTCGTCGCCCCCCACTGCAAAGTGTCCAGGACGACTTCCGTTCCCACGTGACCGCGGGCGATGACGTAGGCAATGTCGCTGGCCGAACGATTGATCGACAGCAGGGCAAAGGTGTTCCCGGAAATCGCCCCCGAAGTGAACCGCTCCAGCAGCACGCCCTGGCTGTTGTAAGCCTCCAGGCGGGCGAAACTCGGCTGACCGGCCACGAGCGGCGCGCTAAACGCCCGGATGCTAACTACGCCGACCGGGTTCTGAAAACTGATCTTCAGCTGCCGGCTGCTGCTAGTCCACTTCTCGACCAGCTGGCCAGCCGCGATGCTGCGCGTCGTAAAGACCTTGCCGGCCAGGCTAGAGTACAAGCCGCTGGTGCGGGCGATCACCTGAGCCGGCGCGCCTTCGACGACAGACTCGACGGCCAGCGTGGCGCCGCCGCTGGCTGCGCCCTGCGTGATCGGCGGGACATTGACCTGGCTCAGCTGGCCGCTGAAAGTCACGGTGAAGGGTCCGCCGTTAGCGCCCGCGACGGCGACTTTGCCGGCGAGAGCCGGAATAGCGTTCAAGCTGGCCAGCACGTCGGCCGCGGTCGGCGCGAGGCCGAATTGAATCGAGAGCGGCAACCCGTTAACGCCCCCAAACGCCGGCGTGACACTGCTGCCCGTCGATCCGGTGATGGTCAGCCGCTGAATCTCGGTCGCGGCGACCACGTCGCCACCAATCGCCGTCAGCGTGGCCTCCGGATGAATCGCGTTCAGCACGGTCGATTCCGGGAACTGGCTCGGCTCGAGATTCCGCCGCAAGTCGATCGGGGTGTCGTCCTGATCGACGACATCCAGGCCATAATCCACCAGCGGCGGCTCGTTGGCGTCCCACACGCCGTCGCCGTCGTCGTCGCGGAAGACAAAGCCGCCGATGCCGGGCGAGCCGATCGCATCGGGTGCGCCGGTGTCGCCGATGAACTCCGGCGACGTGACGCCGGTCCGCGTGTCGGAAACTCGGAGCTTGACCGTATGCTGGCCCGCGGGCACGGCAAAGCTCACATCGAGCGCCGTCGTATAGGTCCGCGGCGGCAACGTTTGCACCGTGGTCCACGGGCCGTTGTCGATCGCCATCTCCACGACCCGCAGCTGATTGATCGTGATGTCGTTTTGCAGGCCGCTTGTGTTCTGGTTGGGCAGCGTGGCGACCGAAGCCGACCCCGTGAAGCGGAACAGGCCCGTGGCGGCGGTGTAGCGGCCGATGCCGCTCAGCTTGAACGGCACGTCGAGCACGTCGAAGATGCCGTCGTTGTCCGAGTCCTTCCAGCCGATCGTCTCCAGCGACGACGTGGACGACGTGTGCCCGGCGAAGGCGGCGTCGAGGCTCGCGCCGTTGGACATGATGCTGTTGGCATGCACGAAGCCCGGCGTCGGGTTGTTGACGTGGTTGCTATTCGCCGTGTTGTAGTAGCCGCGCCGCGACTGGTACGAGGCGCTGGAGCCGTCGTATTCGTCGAAGGCCCAAAACATGTGCCCCGTTTCGTGGGCGAAGGTGCCCGTCGGCCGGCTGGCCGGCACGATCATGAACCGCCCGCCCGCGAATGAAAACGCCTGGCCGAACGAACCGAACGAACCGCCCGAGTCGAGCAGGATTTGCGTGAAGAACTTGTCCGTGTCGGCAGCGTTGTTGACGACGAAGATCGTGAAGGCCCAGTCGGAGCCCGTCGCCTCGCGCCGCGAGTTGTTGTAGGCCCGGATGTCGGTCGAAAAATTGCCCGTCTGGGTGAAGCCGACTTTGTTCAGAAAGTCGTAGACCCACAGCGTAAAGTCGTTCGACACTCGCGCGATCGGTTCATAGCCGGTCGCCACCGGCGTATCGGCGTACGTCCAATCGACCGTGAAATTGAGCAGGCCGTCGCGGACGTTCGGCAGCGCGTCGAGCGTGTCCTCCCACCAATCCAGGCCGGCCTGCACCTTGGCCTTCACAGCGCCGATCGCCTGGGTCGTCCAATTCTCGGCGGGATAATTGTATTGAACGGTCTGGTTGCCGCCGGTATTTGGGTCGGTATCCGTATAGGTGATCGTGCCGTTGTCGATCGTGTTGTTCGATTCCATCAGGACGACCGTCACGTGCACGTCGCCCAGCATGTACTCGCCCGTGTCGTCGGGCATCGCGCCGAAGGGCAGCGCGGCCAGCAGGCTCCGGCTTTCGAGCGGCTCCAGCTGGAGCCGGCGGCGTGCGGAGGCGGCGCGGTCCAGCGGACGCTGCCCGCCGGCCCGCTCGCGTCGTCCAGCTCTGGGCTCGAGATTTCTCGGCACGCTGCGCCTCAAAGTGCTGACTGACCCGCGGCCATGTGTTCCGGCACGGCCCGCGCGCTAGTGGGCGCTCCATTGCCCCAACGATCACGGTTCCATCGTAATAGCTGTCAACAAAGGCCACAATGAATTGGCGCGTGGGCGGTAAGCCAGAAGCCATGGGCCAGTGGCCAGGAGTAGCCCGGGTTCTCATGCGCGCATATCGAAAACAAATCTGGCGGAGGCTATTTCGGGCTGCAAATCATTTAGTGGCAATAACTTGCGTCGAAACAAGCCGCGTCACGATTATGCGCATTATG
>DASRJB010000339.1:0-3478 GCA_035649715.1 Pirellulaceae bacterium | reverse complement strand
AGATGAACGCACCGACCGCACGGCTTGCAACGCGTCACGGCGGCTGCCGCGCTAAGAGCCGATGCGGCTAGCACTTACGAAGCGAATCTGGACCGGAACTTCGCTCCGATCCCGCCGCTTGCCAGTCGTGCGGTGGGCCGTTAACTTCGGTGGTTTGCGTTCGGTACGTCCTGGTAGCGGCCAGTTGCCGCGCTCGCCCAGGAAGCGTCATGTCCGTGCATGCTCCGGATAAGTTGCCCGCCTCGCAGCGGATCGTCATCACCGGCGTGGGGTTGACTGCGCCCAGCGGCAACAACCTGCCGGAGTTTCGCGCGGCGCTGTTGGCCGGGCGCAGCGGCGTCAGCAAATACGAGATTCGCTACGTCGGCGAAACGCTGGCAGGCATCTGCAGTTTCGACTCCTTGCGGTATCAGTCGAAGAAAGACCTCCGCCGCGGCACGCGGGCCGGCAGCGTCGGCATCTATTCGGCGAGCGAAGCGGTGCGGGACGCGGGCCTGGACTGGGCGCAGATCGACAAGAGCCGCGTCGGCGTTTATCTGGGCGTCACCGAGCACGGTAACGTCGAGACGGAGAACGAGATTTATGCCCTCAAGGGCTACGACTACGACACGAGCTTCTGGTCGCACCACCACAACCCGCGAACCGTGGCCAACAATCCCGCCGGCGAGGTGGCCCTGAATTTAGGCGTCACCGGTCCGCACTACACGATCGGCGCGGCCTGCGCCGCGGGCAATGCCGGATTGATTCAGGGCGCTCAGATGCTGCGGCTGGGCGACTGCGACCTGGCCCTGGCCGGGGGCGTCTCCGAGAGCATCCATACCTTCGGCATTTTCGCCAGCTTCAAGAGCCAGGGCGCGCTCGCCGCGCACGACGACCCGGCGAAAGCCTCGCGGCCGTTCGACGCGGCCCGCAACGGCATCGTCGTGGCCGAAGGCGGCTGCGTCTTCGTGCTGGAGCGATTGGACGACGCCCTTCGCCGCGGGGCCAAGATTTACGGCGAACTGGCCGGCTACGCGATCAACACGGACGCCACGGACTTCGTCCTGCCCAATCCCGAGCGGCAGGCCGAGTGCGTCGCGCTGGCCATCCGCCGCGCCGGCCTGAGGCCGCACGAAATCGATATCGTCAGCACGCACGCCACCGGCACCGGTCAGGGGGACGCTCAGGAGTGCCAGGCCCTGCGGCGTGTCTTTGCCGAAAGCACAAAGACCTATTTCAACAACACCAAGAGCTTCATCGGCCACGCCATGGGAGCAGCCGGAGCCCTCGAATTGGCGGGCAATCTGCCGGCCTTTGACGACGGCGTCTGCCACGCCACGATCAACCTCACCGACCTCGACCCCGAATGCGCCCTGACGACGCTCGTGATCAACGAGCCGCGGCGGATCGGCGACGTTAAGTACATTCTCAACAACTCGTTTGGGATGCTGGGAATCAACTCCGCAGTCATTATCAAGAAGTTTACGCCTCTGTAGGGAATGCCCTCCGTGGCATTCCCTCCGCAGGTGAATGTCGCTCGCCGAACGGAACGCCACAGAGGGCGTTCCCTACAGCGCGTCCTTTTGGAGCACACAGTGACCACCGCCGAAATCAGCCACGAAGTGATCGATATCCTCTCCGACATCGCCCCCGACGAGGACCTCTCCGGGCTGGTGGCGGACAAGCCGTTCCGCGAGCAGCTCGAGCTGGACAGCATGGACTTCCTCGACATCGTGATGGAGCTGCGCAAGCGGCACCGCATCCAGATTCCAGAAGAGGACTACAAGCACCTCGCCAGCCTGGCCAGCACCGTGGCGTACCTGGAGCCGCGGATGAGGGAATTGGTGAAGAAGTAACTGTCCGCAATAACGACGGAGAGAAGGAGAGAAAGAGTGACAGAGAGACGGAGAAAGCGGAAAACGCAGTCTCTCCGTCTCTCCTTCACTCTGTCCCTCTGTCTCTCCCTCGTTCCTCTACCATGTACGACACGCTGATCATCGGCGCCGGTTTCTCCGGCCTGGCCGCGGGGATTCGGCTGGCGTATTACGAGCAGCGGGTCTGCATCCTGGAGCGGCATTACACGATCGGCGGACTGAATTCGTTCTACCGGCTCCGCGGCCGCGATTACGACGTCGGCCTGCACGCCGTCACCAACTACGCTCCCAAGGGCGATAAGAAGGGGCCGCTGGCCAAACTGCTCCGCCAACTGCGGCTGGCCTGGGACGATTTCGGCCTCGCCCCGCAGCTCGGCTCGGCGATCGTCTTTCCGGGCGTGCGGCTCGATTTCAACAACGACATCCGCCTGCTGGAAAGCGAGATCGCCCGCGCCTTTCCGCGGCAGAAGGAGAACTTCCAGCGGCTGCTCGGCCAGATTCTCGACTACGACGACTTGAGCCAGGACGTGTTCGATCTCTCCGCCCGCCAGATTCTCAGCCGCACGCTGAGCGATCCGCTGCTGGTCGAGATGCTGCTCTGCCCCGCGATGTGGTACGGCAACTCCCGCGAGCAGGACATGGATTGGGGACAGTTCTGCATCTTGTTCCGCTCGATTTTTCTGGAGGGCATGGGCCGGCCCTACGCCGGCATCCGATTGATCCTCAAGAACCTCGTCCGCAAGTTCCGCGCGCTGGGAGGCGAGCTGAAGCTCCGCTCGGGCGTCCGGCGGATTGTCGTTGAGGGCGGCCGGGCGACAGCCGTCGTGCTCGACAGCGGCGAGGAGCTTTCCTGCCGGCGAATTCTCTCGTCGGCTGGCGCGGTCGAGACGATGCGGCTGTGCGACAAGTTTGGCGAAGACTCTCGGGCGCAGCCCGGCCGGCTGTCGTTCGTCGAGTCGCTCTCGATCCTCGACCGGCCGCCGCAGTCGCTGGGCTGCGGCCAAACCGTCGTCTTCTTCAACGATTCGGAGAAGTTCCACTGGCAGCGGCCCGAGGGCGAACTGTGCGACGCCCGGACTGGCGTCATCTGCTCGCCGAACAACTTTGCCTACAGCGACGGCGAAGGACTGCTGGCCGACAACCTGCTGCGAATCACGGCGCTGGCCAATTTCGACGGCTGGCAGGGCATGTCCGAGGACGAATATCGCCTGGCAAAACTCCGCTGGTACGACAGGCTGGCCGCGTCCGCCGTGCGTTTCATCCCCGATTTTCGCAGCCGCGTGATCGACACCGACATGTTCACGCCGACGACGATCCGCCGATTTACCGGCCACGAGAACGGCGCGATCTACGGGGCAACGCACAAGCAACTCGACGGCACCACCAGCGTCCGCGATCTCTTCCTTTGCGGCACCGACCAGGGCTATCTCGGCATCGTCGGAGCCCTCATTAGCGGCGTTGCCATGGCCAACCGGCATTGCCTGCTGCCGGCGCCATAGCCGGTCGGCCGATGCGCGCATCTCCGAGAAAATTTCCGGACGGCGATTCTGCGCCTAACTCGTGTCACCACAAGAACTTGCGGTCATGCGCGCGGCCCAGTCGATATGCGCATTATGCGCGTCGCG
>DASRJB010000338.1:0-3312 GCA_035649715.1 Pirellulaceae bacterium | reverse complement strand
TAAGTCCAATCTGCGGGTGCCGCCAACGAGGGTAAGGATAATTCCCGACTCGCCCCTCAAATGCTTCAAATCGTCATGTCAAATTCGAGCTCGCCTGCGGACCGAAACTCAAGCCAAATAACGTCTTGCGACGCTGGCCGGACGAATCTGGGTCTTGGCAGGAGAGGACCACATCGGGAATTATCCTTACCCCTGATTCGATGTGGCTGATGTTGGTGACACGTGAAGCAAAGGAGGTTGTTCGCAGCTTGCCCTGCGCAAACTGGAAAACGCTCGCGGCGCGCATAATGCGCATATTCGATGCGCCCGCCGAATCGACACAAGGTATTGTGGGGCAATAGGTTGCGGCGAGATTTGTGCCCCGAGCCCTAATTTCGAGTATGCGCGCATGGGGCGGGACCGAGCCACCGGTCGTCGATTAACGAACGACCTCCCGGATGATCGCCCGCACTTTCGGCAGGGCGGTGGCGGCCACTTCCACGACTTCCTCGGCGGAAACCGTTTGGGGAGCATCGGGGCGGGCGACGTTGGTGACGGTCGAAAGGCCGAACACCGAAAGGCCGGCGGCCGCGGCCACGAGGACTTCGGGAACGGTGGACATGCCGACGCAGTCAGCACCCAGGCGGCGGAAGGCGCGGTACTCGGCCCGGGTCTCGTAGCTCGGGCCGGTCACCGCCAGATAGACGCCGCGGCGAAGCGCGAAGTCGCCCCGGCGGGCGATCTGCTCGGCGCGGCGGGCGAGCTCCGCGTCGTACAGCCGCTGACGCTTGAAAGGCCGAGGCACTGGCTCCGGGTCCAATGCTCCCAGCCACATCAAGTTGATATGGTCGTCGATCAGCATCACGTCTCCGACGCAGTAGTTGGGATTCACGCCGCCGGCAGCGTTGGTGACGATCAGCGTCCGCACGCCCAGGGCGACGAGGACCCGCGCGGGAAGCGTAATCTCGGCCAGGCTGTAGCCTTCGTAGAGATGGCAGCGGCCCTGCATCATCACGACCGGCGCGCCATCCTGCCGGCCGCAGACCAGCCGGCCTTTGTGGGCCAGCGCGGTCGAGCGGGGAAAGCCGGGAATATCGCGGTAGGGGATGATGGCTTCGGCGGTGATCTCGTCGGCGAGGTCGCCCAGACCCGTGCCGAGGATCACGGCGGTTTTGGCCGGGCCATCCCAGCGGCGGTGGATGGCGGCGACCGCGGCGTCGATGGCTGGAGAGTCGGGCATCGGCAGAGCGCGACCGATGGTCGCGGCTTTGACTACGGCTTCTCGCCGGCGAGGACGCCGAGGACGAGCTTGGTCAGGTTTGGCTCGGCGGCGTTGGCCGTGGCGATGATCTTGGCCACGTCGGCGGCTTCCAACGCGTCGGGCAGGCACATGTCGGTCACGATCGAAAAGCCGACGACCGAGAGCCCGGCGTGAACGGCGACGATCACCTCGGGCACGGTGGACATGCCGACGACGTCGGCCCCAATCAGGCGGAGGAAGCGATACTCGGCCCGGGTTTCCAAATTGGGGCCGGAGACGGCGACGAACACCCCCTTGTGGGCCACGATGTTCTCGCGGCGGGCAATTTCCAGGGCCCTGTCGATCAACTTATGCGAGTACGGCTGCGACATGTCGGGAAACCGCGGACCGAGGCGGTCGTCGTTGACGCCGATCAGCGGGTTGGCGCCCATCAGGTTGATGTGGTCGTCGATCAGCATGATGTCGCCGGCCCGGTAGTACGGATTCATGCCGCCGCAGGCGTTGCTGACGACGAGCAGCTTCGCCCCCAGGGCCTTCATCACCCGCACGGGCAGCGTGATCTGGTCGAGCGGGTAGCCCTCGTACATGTGGAAGCGGCCCTCCATCGCGAGCACGCTCAGCCCCGCCAGCCGGCCGCAGACCAGCCGGCCGCGGTGGCTGATCGCCGTGCTCCGCGGGAAGTGCGGAATCTCGCCGTATTCGAGCGAGGCTTCTTCCTGGATGTGTTTGACCAGGCTGCCCAGGCCGGTGCCGAGGATGATGCCGGCGTGCGGCGTACCTTTCCAAGCCTGGCGGATGAACGCGGCGGCGGCTTCGACTTTTTCGTAGAGGCCTTGCATACAGCTCCCAGGCCCGGAGGGCCGAAAGTAAGTAGCCCCGACCGTCAGGTCGGGGGAAATCGCGCTCGATTCTCGCGTGAGGCCCGGAGGGCCGACACCCGGATTCGTGTCGGCCCTCCGGGCCTCGATGTCATCGCGTATCACGCAGTCCGGCACCTGACGGTGCCGGCTATTGACTGCCGCCGCTCCGCGGCTGAACATCTGCGACGGCGACGCACGCAAAACTATCGAGGACAGCTAACCGCCACAAGTACGCCTGCCGCTCTCACTATGCCTGGAGCATCGGGTATTATCACCTCATTAGCACTCGCCCCACTATAGAAAGGCGCCCGCCATGCTCTCCCGCCGCGAACTGCTCCAGTCCAGCCTGCTCGCCGGTTCGGCCGCCGCGATTTCTAGCGTCGCCAGCGCCATCGAGCCGATTGCCCGCAACGGCAAGTCAAAGTTCAAGTTCAGCCTGGCGGCGTACAGCTACCGCGGGCTGCTCGCCGGCGACAAGGCGACGCTGACGCTCAAGGACTTCGTCGACGACTGCGCGAAGTTCGGCCTGGAAGGCACCGAGCTGACGTCGTATTACTTCCCGAAGGACACGACGCCCGACTATCTGCGGGCGCTGCGGCGGCAGGCGTTCCGCCTGGGGCTCGATATTTCTGGCACGGCCGTCGGCAACGAGTTCGGGCATCCCGCGGGCGAGAAGCGGGCCGCGGAAATCGCCAAGGTCAAGCAATGGGTCGATAACAGCGAGATTCTCGGCGCTCCGGTGATCCGCATCTTTGCCGGCCACCAGCAGAAGGACCAGACCGCGGCCCAGGCCCATTCGCTGATGGTCTCGGCGATGGAGGAATGCTGCGACTACGCCGGCAAGCACGGCGTGCACCTGGCCCTGGAAAACCACGGCGGCCCGACCGGCTCGGCCGACGGCATCCTGGAGTTCGTCCGCGACGTGAGCAGCCCCTGGTTCGGCATCAACCTCGACACCGGCAACTTCCAGAGCACCGATCCCTATGCCGACATGGCCAAGCTGGCTCCCTACGCGATCAACGCCCAGATCAAGGTCGATGTCAGCATCGGCGGCAAGCGCACGCCGGCCGACTTCAAGCGCGTCGCCAAAATCATGCGGGACGCGAACTACCGCGGCTACATCGTCCTGGAATACGAGGAAGCGGGGGACGTGCGCGTCGAGTGCCCGAGGTATCTCGATCAGCTGCGCGAGGCGTTTGCTTAAGAGGGCTA
>DASRJB010000337.1:0-4748 GCA_035649715.1 Pirellulaceae bacterium | reverse complement strand
ATGACCTGGATCATCGTCGCGAACGACAGCCCGGCGACGAGCGACCCAGCCGGCGACAGGCAGCCGCGGGCGTAGCTATAGATCAGACCGGCCAAAAGTATCGTGGCCAAAGCGGACGGCAAGCGGATCGCCAGCCAGTCGACTTCGCCACGCACCAGGCCGCACAAACCGATGAGCCAGTTTTGCAGCGGTGGGCGGCTGAGGAAGAGCTGTCCCTGCTGACGCGGCACGATCCAGTCGCCGGTCTGAATCATCTCCACGGCGACGCGTCCGCGGCGCGTTTCCTCGCCGCGCAGGTTTGGCGCGGCCAGGCGGGTGAGGTAAATCACGCACACGATCGCCAGGAGCAGTGCCAGCTCCGGTTCGATCCATCCGCGGGCAGATTGCGACGGGCGCTGCTCTGGCGTAAGAGGCATGGTGCAACTCGCAAAGGATCCGGCGACGAAAAAACCCCGCTAGCGGCAGCTAGCGGGGCGGATATTTGCGAGAATTGCGGGGCGAGTCAAGACGAACTAGAAGTTGGCCCCGACGCCCGTGTTGACCGGACCGACCATGTGGAAGTGGTTGTGGTCGATGTAGATCACTTCCTGCGAATCTTCATCGACGAGCGTGTGCGGCACCGGCCAGCCGACGCGGGTGACCTCGGTGTAGTAGATCGTGCACTTGTAGTGGGCGTGGTGCAGCTGGACGGGTCCGATTAGCGGCACGACCCGCGGCGGATCGACGTAGTCGGCGATTTTCTCTTTCACGATCCGGACGTTGTTTCGCTGGCGTTCGTGAAGGAAGGGCAAGCCGCCCTGGATCGGGTCGGCCTTCTCCCAGGCCCGCACGACTTCATCGTCGCTCGGCGGATCGAGGGCCACCATCGGCCCGCCCGGCAGGATCGGACCTAGGATCGGTGCCCGTTCGTAACGCTCGGCGTTCCAGAACTTGTCCTCCGCCTTCTTCTGGAAGTACGGGCTGATCGGAATCGGAATCGCCAGCGGTCCAATGTTGGGACCAGCCTTCAGGCCCACGCAGCCGGTGCTGGCGAGGCTCGTCGCCACCACGATCGCCCCGATGGCCGCCATTGCCGTCCTGTGAGTCATGACTGAACCTCAATGTCGTGGCCGGCCGCCCCGGCTGGATTCAATTCGCTGGCGGACGATGCTATCAACCGCCGGGCGCGATGCCCGTCGATTCTCAGACCTATTTATCGTGTCAAGCTGTATCGAACTTGCGGATTTTTCGGGTTGCGCAGGAAATTCAGGTGAACTTTGAGGGCAGCATTCCAAATATCTGCTAGCGGCGTTGTCCCGGTTTTGTCAGTAGTCAGTGGTCCGTTGTCAGTTGGAACGGCTTGCCCCAACTGACCACGGACCACTGACAACTGACCAAAAAACAAAAACCCCCGCGAAGCCAGCAGCTCCGCGAGGGTCGTGATATTCAAACTCAGCTTGCGACTAGTGGTAATACGGATGACGGCGATCCTTGAAGTCCAGGAACCACCAGCCGTCGTCCCATTCCAGCGTCACCTTTCGCCAGCCCAGCGGCACTTGCGGATAGGGATAGAACGGGCCGATGTACGGCCAGGCCGTCGGCGAATACTGCTTGGGATAAGTTACGGCCGCGTAGTTCGGGTAAGCGGCGTAGGACGGCCAGGCATAGCCGGGCATCGACGGGTGATCGTAGCGGGCCGGGGCGATGCCGACGCCGCTGCCGGGCAGGTGCATCGGAATCGGAGCGCCTGGCGTGCCGTTCACCGCACCCTGATAGTTGATCGTGCGAGCAGGCGCCATCGCCAACGGCATGCCGCCAGCATTGGCGGCATAGCCGGGGTTGGCTGCGTAGCGCGGGGCCGCGGGAGCGGCTGCGTACGGCACATTCCCCGCCTGACGGCGGCCCGAAGCGGCCGGATCGATGCCCGAGCCGATCGCGCCGCCCTCGTTGGCCGAGGCCGGCTGGATCATCGAGCGGCCTTCGCTGCCCGAGTCGTCGCGGCGGAAGTACTTGCCCATCGAGCTGGCCAGCCGCTGGGTCGCGCTGACGTTCTTCGACGCCACGGCGATCTCCAGATCGTTGACCACCTGCTTCACGCCGGGAACCCGGCGGGCAATGTCCAGCGCCTGGGCCTGCTGCTGCTCGTTGGCCACGCGGCCGGAAAGCCAGACCGTGCCTTCATCGACTTGCAGGTCGATGCTGAATCCTTGCAGCGACCCGGACGACTTGGCGGCCTTGTACTTCTCGATGATCTGCTGCGCGATTTGCTGGTCGTCGCCGCGGACCGCGCTCGCTCCGAGCAGGGCCAGGGTGACAATCGCCAGCCGGAAAACGTAACGTCGCATTTTCCCCCTCCTGAGGTTGACTGCCGTCTCGCTGGGTCGGCTTGGCGCCTGTTCGCCTACGCGGATGGGGTCTCTTCCGCGTGAGGGCGAAGGCGCCTGGTGAATTGCGGGCCTATCTCGCGCCGCTATCTGGCGCGGGGCGGCGGTCCAGCGTGCAGGCGAAGGGGGAAGGAGGCGGCCCAGCATTCGGCCGCCGCTCGCCTGGCCCCCCGGCGCAAGCTCGGCAGGAAACACGTCTGCCCGATATTACTTGTCGGATTCCGGCTGTGCCGGACGGAAGGTTTTTTTCGATTTTGCCGTGCTTCGCGGTCGTAACGGCTGCGACTTTTCCTTGCTCCAAGCTCAACCGTGGAAAGGTTTAACGGCTGCGGTGGGAATGACGGAGCGACGGAGGGACGGAGGGACGGAGCGAGCCCCCTCCGTCTCTCTGTCTCTCCGTCGTATTCTGCTGGCATCACGCCCGGCGACCCGTTATCCTACAAGTCCCGCCAGAACCTCCCACCCAATTGCATGCCTGAGGACTTGCTGCATGCGATTTCGCTGTATCACACTGCTCATTGCAATTGCTAGCTTCGCCGCGCATGCCACAGCGCTGGGCGAGGAGCTGCTGCCTGTCGATACGCCGATCGAGCAGGCGATCGACCACTATATCGAGGCTCGCTTGCAGCGAGCCGGAGTCTCGCCCGCGCCGCAAGCCGACGACCCGAACCTGCTCCGCCGATTGACGCTGGATCTCGTCGGCCGGATTCCCACGGCGGCGGAGGCGCGGGCCTATGTCGCCTCAGCCGACAGCAGCAAGCGGCAGCAGCTCGTCGAGCGCCTGCTCGCGACGCCGGCATTCGTCCGCCAGCAAACGGCAGAGTTCGACGCCCTGCTGATGGACGGCACCAAGAGCAGCATTAAGGAATACCTGGCCAAGGCCTTTCGCGAGAACCGCACCTGGGACCGGATGTTCCGCGAGATGATCGTCGGCGAGCCGGACGACGCCAAGCAGCAAGGGGCGATCCGCTTTGTGGCTGCCCGCGCCAAGGACCAGGACAAGCTGACCGTCGATACCAGCGTACTATTCTTCGGCGTCAATGTGAGCTGTGCGAAGTGCCACGACCATCCGCTGGTCGCCGATTGGAAGCAGGATCATTACTACGGGATGCTGTCGTTCTTCAGCCGCACATTCGAAGTCGGCGAGTTTTTCGGGGAGCGGGAATACGGCAAGGTCAGCTTCAAGACGGTCGAAGGGGAGTCGAAGGACGCGAAGCTGATGTTCCTCACCGGCACGGTCCTGGACGAACCCCAGGCCGCCGAGCCCGACGAGAGCGCCAAGAAAGAGGAGAAGAAGCGCCTCGAGGAGCTCAAGAAGAATAAGGAACCGCCGCCCGCGCCGAGCTACAGCCGGCGGTCGGCATTGGTCGAAGCGGCCCTCAAGGACGACAGAAGCGAGTTCTTCGCGCGGGCGATCGTCAACCACGTCTGGAACCGCTTCTTCGGCCGCGGCCTGGTGAATCCCGTCGATCAGATGCATTCGGAGAACGCCGCGAGCCACCCGGAGCTGCTGGCGTGGCTGGCCCGCGACGTGCGCGCGGGCGGCTACGACCTGCGGCGCTTGATCCGCGGCATCGTCCTCAGTCAGGCTTACTCCCGCAGCAGCCGCTGGGACTCGGCCGACAAGCGTCCGCCGGACAGCCTGTTTGCGGTTGGGATCGTCAGGCCGCTGAAGCCCTGGCAATACGGCACGTCGCTGCTCGTCGCGGCGCAGAGTCCCGACAGCTTTCCGGCCGACATGTCGGCCGAGGATTTTGACAAGCGGATGGAAGGCCTGGAAGGCGCGGGCCGCGGACTGTGCAGCCAGTTCGAGCTGCCTGCCGCCGATTTTCAGGTCAGCGTCGATGAAGCTCTGCTCTTCAGCAACGGCCAGAAAGTCGCCCAGGAGCTGCTTCGCGACGGTAAGGACCGCCTCCTCGGCAAGCTCGCCGACTGCCCGGATGCGAAGTCCGCCGCCGAGACTGCGGTTTGGAATGTCTTCGCCCGCCCGCCGGCTGATGAAGAGATTGAAGCGATGACCACCTTCCTGTCGCAGCGTTCGGATCGGATGGCCGAAGCCCGCAAGCAGCTTGTGTGGGCACTGCTCACCAGCGGAGAATGCCGGTTCAACTACTAGTGGCGAGCGGGAGGCGTTAGCCTCCCGATTCCAACAGTTTGTGGAGAGTCCCATGTCCCTCACCCGCCGCTCCTTTCTCTCGACCGCCGCTGCGGCCACCGGCCTGGCCGCTGCCGACATGACGGCGCTCAACGTGTTGCAGAGCCCGGCACTGGCCAGCGAGCTGAAGTCCAGCGGCAAGCGGGTAATCCTGCTCTGGCTGGCCGGCGGCGCGAGCCAGCTCGAGACCTTTGATCCCAAGCCCGGCCGCCCGACCGGCGGGCCGTTTC
>DASRJB010000336.1:0-2191 GCA_035649715.1 Pirellulaceae bacterium | reverse complement strand
TTCGAGCGTCTCCTTCATCGACCGCAAGCGGATGTCTTCCTGGCCAACTTCCGGGCCCGGCTTGCAATCGACGTCGCCGCGGACCAGCACCGGCGTGCCGCGAGCGACATTCGCCAGCGAGTCCAGCCGCGGAATATCGCGCAGGTAATCGGCCAGCGACAGCTGCTCGCGAGGTTCTAAGCCCTTGAGCACGCGACAGAGCTTCAGGACGCGATCGGGCGTGGCGGCCATGGGAGAACTCCGAGTCGAGAGGCTCGTCCAACGTACCAATCGCCGGCCGGACTTCCCAGGGGATCAGCATACTAACCCGAAGCGTAAGCGAGGGACTCCACAGAGCGACGTTGTCCCAGAGAGTCCCTCGCTTACGCGTCGGGTTTGTATGCGACCGCGATGCCGCAGAGGACGAGGTTGGGCACGAAGCGCGCGCCTTCCAGGTGCGCGGCGAGCTGCCGCAAGTCGCCGCCGGTCACGAATAGCTTCGGCTGTGGATTCAGGCCGGCGGACAACCTGGCGATAAGCTCGCGTACCGCGCCGACCGCGCCCCAGAACAGGCCGCTGCGAATGGCGGCTTCCGTGTTCTTGCCCAGGAGCTGCGGCGGAGCGTCGTCGGGCACGAGCAGGGCCAGCGGCAGCAGGTCCGCGCCGCCGAACAGGGCGTCGGCCTGCATCTTGAAGCCGGGCAGAATCGCGCCGCCTTCAAAGACGCCGTCGGCGCTGATGCGGTTGACGGTGATTGCCGAGCCCGCGCCGACGAGGAGCGCGGCCCGTCCTGCCTCGCGGATCACGTTCACCGCCACTGCGGCCGCCAGCCGGTCGAGGCCGACCTTGTCGGGGAAATCGACGGCCGCGCGGATTGGCAGATCGCGATGGGTCAGCAAGCGCACAGGATCGGCCGGCCGGTGGGCGCGGACCCACTCCTGCAGTATTCGCGTGCCCTCGCGGTGGACGCTCGAGACGTGCCACTGGCAGGTCTCACGCGGCAGGCTCGCCGCAAGTTCCGCGGGCGGCGAACTGCCGGTGGGAAAAACGTGCACGGCCTCCGGATTCGGCAAGCCCGCCAGCGCGGGTCCGAACCAGCCGATCTTGGTCGCGCTGTTGCCGATATCGACGGCGATCAGGCGGGGCTGGCTCATGGGGCGGCCTGCAACTGGGCCACGAGCAGCCCGCTGGCCCGCTCGACGAGCGTGTTCAGCCCCTGGCCGGTGACGGCCGAGATCAGCAGCACGTCCTGGCCACTGGCGGCCGCGAGCTGCTCGCGCAAGTCCGCCGCGCCGGGCAGCTCGGCCTTGGAGACCACGAGAATCTCCGGCCGCTGGGCGAGCCGGGCGTCGTACTGGGTCAGCTCGTCGCGAATGACGCGGTAGTTGACGAGCGGATCGCTGCCGTCGGCTGGCAGGGGCTCGACCAAGTGGACCAGGATGCCGGCTCGCTCGATGTGCCGCAGGAATTCGTGTCCCAGACCCGCGCCGGCGTGCGCCCCTTCGATCAGCCCGGGAATGTCGGCCATCACGAATTGCCGGTCGCCGTCCACGCGGACGAGGCCCAGGTTCGGGTGCTTGGTGGTGAAGGGATAGTCGGCGATCTGCGGGCGGGCCCGCGTCAGCCGCGACAGCAAGGTGCTTTTGCCGGCGTTGGGCTTGCCGATCAGGCCGACGTCGGCGATGACCTTCAGCTCCAGGACCAGCTCGCGCCGCTCGCCCTCGCCGCCGGGCGTGGAATCGCGCGGGGCGCGGTTGGTCGCCGTCTTGAAGTGGGCATTGCCGCGGCCGGCCGCGCCGCCGCGGGCCACGGTGACCGTTTCGCCGTCCTGCGTCAGGTCCTTGAGGACAAAACCGCCGTGCGAATCGACGATCAGCGTTCCCGGCGGCACTTCGATCACCAGGTCGTGGGCGCTCTTGCCCTGCTTGTTCGCGCCGCTGCCGGGCAGGCCGCTCTCGGCCCGCCAAAATCGGTGATGGGCCAGGGCGGCGAGGTTGTTCACGCCGTTTTTGGCGACGACGATGACGCTGCCCCCTTCGCCGCCGTCTCCGCCGTCGGGGCCGCCGTGCGGGACGTATTTCTCGCGCCGGAAGCTGACGCAGCCGTTGCCGCCGCGGCCCCCTTGGACCTCGATAGTTACGCGATCGACGAACATGGGAACAAAAACCAAGAACCAAAGAACCGAAGAACCGAAGAACCAAAAAACCGAAGA
>DASRJB010000335.1:0-2428 GCA_035649715.1 Pirellulaceae bacterium | reverse complement strand
GCCGCTCCGCCGCCCCCGCCTGTTCCGCCGGAAAGCTCGTTCGCCTGGCCGCCCGGCGCTGGGCCCGCCCCGGCCGCGACGCCTGCGCCTTCGACCCCGCCCGAGCCCAAAAATCCGTTCTCGTCCGTGAATCTGCCCGCCGGCAGCGCCCCGCCGCCGAAGCCCGCCAATCCGTTTGGCGAACGACAAGCGGGCAGCCCCTTCGGCGGTCCAGCGACGGGCAGCCTCAATCCCTATGCCTCGCCCGCGTCGGCCGGCTATCAGCAACCAACCTGGGCGCGGACCGGGCTGCCTTGGGAGAACGAAAAGAAAACGCTCGGCTGCTGGTTCCGCACCTTCGGCATCATCCTCGGCTCCCCCTCGCGGGCCTTCTCGATCATGAGGCAGACGGGCGGTCTGGGCGCGCCGATCCTCTACAACATGCTCGGCCTGGGTATGCCGCTCGCTTTGATCGGGATGATCGTGGTGTTGATCTCCCTGGTCATCATGATCGCCGGCGTCGCTGGGGGGAACGGGGCGAACGACGCCGCGGCGGCTATCGGCATCGGCCTGGGGATGATGGGCGCGACGGCGTTGTTCCTGCTCGTTTACGTCGTGCTCGCCGCCACGATCGGCAACTTCATCGCCGCCGGCTTCTGGCACTTGTCGCTGATGCTGTGTGGCGGAGCGCGGCAGGGCTACGAGACGACGTTTCGCGTCACCGGCTTCACCTACGGCTCGCTGGTCTGGCTGGCCTTCATTCCGTATGTCGGCGGCTTCGCGATGATGATCTGGCTGATCGTGCTGCTCATCATCGGCCTTTCCAAGGCTCACGAGATTCCGTCGGGCAAGGCCGCCCTGGCGGTTCTGCTTCCGTTCGGCCTGTGCTGCGGCGCGTACATCGCTTTCATCGTCCTGATGATCTCGGGTGCGATCCTGTCGGCCCCGGCAAGGTGACGCATGGCGATCGAGTTCCACTGCACTCAGTGCGGGCAAATGCTCCGCGTCGCCGATTCGAGCGCGGGGAAGGGCGCTCGCTGCCCGGGCTGCAAGACGGTGATGGTCGTGCCGGCGGCGGGGGACCTGGCGTCGCGCTCGCTCCCGCCGCTCAACCAGCCAGCGATCAGTCAGCCGGTAGCACCCGCTGCGCCGCCTCCCGCCCCGCAGCAGCCGGCGGCTCCCGGGCAGGACGATCTGTTCGCCTATCTGAAGCAGGCGGTGACGCCGAATGCTCCGCCGCCTGCGGCTTATCAGCAGCCGGGCGCTTATCAGCAGCCGGCCGCCGCGCCCTTCGCCGACAAGCCGGCCAATCCTTTCGGCGATCAGGCCGCGGCCAGCGCCAACCCGTACGCCTCGCCGGCGCCGGTGGCGTATTCCGCATACCCTTCGCAGCCGGGCGAGCTGGGGCTGCCCTGGGAGACGAAGCCGCCGGGCCTGGGCGTGTGGTGGGAAACGTCTCAGATGTGCCTGAGCGACGCGGAGAGCGCGTTCCGGCGGATGCGGCAATACGGAGGCATCGGCTCGCCGATGTTGTATGCGGTCTTCGGGCTCTTGCTGGGATTCGTGGGCCAGACCGCGTGGAGCTTGCCGGCAATGATGTTCGAGGCCTTCGCCGGCCCGGCCGCGAATCCAGCGGGCGGCCAGGTCGCCGGCATGGAGGTCATGGTTCAGCTGCTGCTAAACGGCCTGATCACGGTGGTCTGGGCCACGGGCGGGCTGCTGATCAGCGCGGGCGTCACGCACCTCTGCCTGATGCTCGTCGGCGGCGCACATCAGGGCTACGAAACGACCTACCGCGTCACCGCGTTCACCGCCGGGTCGATCGCCTGGCTCAGCGTCGTGCCCTGCTTCGGCCCGCTGATCGCCCTGGTGATGACGCTGATCTGCCAGATCCAGGGCCTGGCCCAGGCCCACGAGACGACCGCCGGCCGGGCCGCCGCCGCAGTGCTGCTGCCGGTGGCGTTCTGTTTGGTCGTGGTCGTGGCCGGGTTCATCGCGGCCGTGGCCGTGATCGCCAATCTGTGATTCAGACTGCCCCAAACGGCGGGCCCTCTTTCGGGGGCCCGAGAAGTGCCCCGACCACTACCTGTTGTGGTTTGGCGGAAGGCGACCACAATCTGTTGTGGTTGACTTGACAGATAGTGGACGGATCATTAGAATTCCAAGCGACCGCCGGCTTTGTCGGCGGCGGGATGTTCTTTGGAAATTCGGCCAGGGCGGCTGCGATCGCGCCGCTCGGTGCTGCGCACACTTGTTGCGCGAGAGACGGTGACTGCGACGCGGCGGCGAATTATTCACCACCGGCATTTCGCACCTAACTGCTGACGCTGTAAGGCACTTGGGGCCGGCGCCGGCGAATAAATCGCCAGATCCCCACGTATCGAGGCTGTTTGGCGAATTAATCGGGTGCTCGAAATGCGAAAAAGCCTGCGAATACCGCCAATCGCCG
>DASRJB010000334.1:0-2373 GCA_035649715.1 Pirellulaceae bacterium | reverse complement strand
ATGCCCGTCGGATATGGGAACAGCACTTCCTCGAAGTGCGACACCACCGGCTCGGTGCGGTTGAACGGCTCCTGATTGTCCGGCATGTCGTCGCGGACAAAGACCAGCTCGGGGCTTAGCTCGCGGCCCGCGAACTTGGGATAGGGATTGTAGCTCTGCCACACGACCTGTCCCGGCGCGGGCAGGGCGTCGCTCTCGAAGCCGGTGACCTGGATGTCGAGGGCCTTCCAGAGGGCGTTAATGTCACCCTTGGGCGCCGACTGGCCGCCCATGCCGAACATGCCCCCCTGCGGCGGATTGGGCAGGCTCGTGCCCACCGTCTGCGGCATCACCATCGGGAAGGGATCTTCAAAGATGGCGGCCGCCTGCCCTTTCTTGATCGCCTCGACCACGTTGGCCAGCTGTGGGGGCCCTAGCGACGACGGCTGCACGATCAGGAGCACGTCGTACCGCCCCGGCTCGATCGGGTTCGTCGGATCGACATCCTCGACTTTGTACTGCCGCTCCAATTCGTCCAGGATCAGCTGTTTGGGAATGTTCCGCGGCTGCATGCCCGCCATGGTGAAGCCGCCCATCATCTGCGCGCCGGTGTTGACCACGCCGAGCTTCTTGCGCTGCTCGCCGGCGACGGTGGCGATCGAGCGGACGAGCTCGTATTCGACGGGCATGCCCAGCTTGAACGAAGGCAGGACGACCTTTTCCAGGCCGCAGGTGAAGGCCACGCCCATGATGAACTGCTGCTCTTTGAATGCTCCGCGAGCGGTGGATTGCATCGTCTGCTTGGCGATGCCGAACCGCTGCTCGGCCGTAGCGGCATCCTCGCTGAACAGCGACAAGTTTTCGCGCAGGTTCAGGCGGACCTTGCCCCCCGATTGCCGCTGGAGCTCCTTGAGCATCGACACCAGGTTGTAGCGGGTCTTGACGTATTCCTCAGGCATCTCGGCCGAGATGTAGGCATCGACGAAGATCGGCCGCTCCTGCTTCTGGGCGATTTCGCGGAGCAGCTTGCCCGTGTCGGGCGAGAGCGAGCTGATCTTGCCCTGCGTGGCGTCGTACCGCAGCCAGGAATAGTCAAAACGCTTGAGCAGCGAGTTGATGCCGACCAGCAGCACGACGATCGTCAGCGCTCGCAGGGTGAAGTGCAGGCCCATCGAACCGGTGTGCGGCGGGTTGGCCATCGAACCGGCGGTCCAATAGAGCCCCAGGCCAGCGGCCGCGCCGATCAGGCCGATCGCCAGCGCCACGTTGCTCGCCGTTCCCACCAGGATCGGCGCGAGCGCCAGGGCCACGAGGCCCGGCACGGCCAGGATCGCGGCGAGAACCGCCAGGGCCTGCTGGCCGGCGGGCCTCGGATTGGCGTCGTGCCGCATCCAGTGCCGCTTGCCGATCAGCACCATGCTCAGGTAAATCCCCAGCACCACGATCAGCACAAAGAACGCCGCGGCCGACAGGCTGATTACGCCGCGGCCGAAGTCGTCGAACTGCGAGGCGAAGCTCCACTGCGAAACCTGCCGCGCCGTCGCGCTGGCCGGCACGAGGACGTCGGCGTAATAGGTCACCACGGGAATCGCGTTGAAGAGCATGCCCAGGATGAAGCTGACGGTCAGGTTCCGGGTCAGGAACGAGGCCACCATGCCCAGCGACAGCATCGCCATGCCCATCAGCCAGTAGCCGAAATAGGTGGCGAAAAAGAGGCCCGTATCGACGTCCACGATCCCCTGCTCGGAGTCGCTGGCCAGCGAGACCAGGATCGAGTAGTTCGAGAACTGCGAGAAGAGCAGCGAGACCGTAAAGATCGACGCCGCCGCCAGGTATTTGCCGATCACGATGTCGAAGTCGGCGGCCGGCAGCGTGAGCAAGAGCTCGTCGGTCCCCTGCCGCCGCTCGTCGGCCCAGATGCTCATCGTGATCGCCGGCACGAACACCAGCAGGATCATCGCGATGTACTTGTTGAGCTGGTCGAGGTTGGCCAGGTTGGCGATGAAGAAGTCGTGCGGCCAGAACGCCGCAACGCTCGTCAGGAACACGAACAGGCACAGAAACACATAGCCCGTCGGGTTGGCGAAATAGCCCACGAAGTTCCGCTTCAGCACTGCCCAGGCGGCCTTCTTCCACTGCATCAGCGGCGCGATCAGCACCAGCAGGATCGCCACGAAGAGCAGGTCGATCACCAGCAGCTTCAAGAGCTCAAACAGGATCGCGGGCATGGCGTTTATCGGAAAAACGGGAGAGTCGGGAAGGGGCGGAGCAGTCGCCGGCTAATGGACCGCGGCCGTGGCCGCCGTCAACGAGTGAAACGCCTTGTCGAGGCTGCCGTACTTGTGGGTCAGGTCTCCGGTCGAGCCGTCGAACACCAGCCGGCCGTCGTGGATC
>DASRJB010000333.1:0-4819 GCA_035649715.1 Pirellulaceae bacterium | reverse complement strand
GCCGAGCTGGCGAGCTTCTTCGCCTATCAAGAGAGTTTTGCCGGCGGCGTCTTCGTGGCAGCGGGCGACATCAACGGCGACGGCCGGGCCGACGTCATCACGGGCGCAGATGCCGATCCGCAGGCGACCGGCGGCCACGTCAAGGTCTTTGACGGAGCGACCGGCGCAGAAGTGCGCAGTTTCTTCGCGTTTCCAGGCTTCTCGGGCGGCGTCCGCGTCGCAGCCGGCGACCTGAATGGCGACGGGCTTGCCGACATTATCACAGGGGCGGGGCCGGGCGCAGGGCCGCACGTCAAGGTCTTCGATGGCCTTACGCACGCCGAGCTGCGCAGCTTTTTCGCCTTCGATCCGAGCTTTTCCGGAGGCGTCTTCGTCGCTGCCGGCGACTTGAATAACAGTCGCCCGCCGGGGCGGCTCGACCTCGACGTGGAGATCCAGACCGGCCTGGGCGACGATCGGGTGCTATCCGATGTCGTGTCGTTCGAGGTGCAAGTGCTCCGCAGAGTGCGGATCGACACCGGGGCCGGCGCCGACCGAGTCAACGTCATCTGGGCAAAACTGCAGAACAAGACCGAGTTTCCGAGTGCAGCCGTGGACGACTTCGACCTCGACATGGGCGCCGGGGACGATGTGGTGCGGTTCCAGTCCGACGTCGCCGCGGATGAGCTCCAGCAAAAGGTGCGAATCGACGGCGGGGCCGGCGCGGACCAAATCACCGTGTTGCTGCGGAGATTGGCGAACCCGCACTTGCCGCAGGATGCGGTCAGAGCGTCAATTTCGCCCGAGCTGACGCAAATCGACATCGATGGCGGCAGCGGGAACGACCGCATTTCGCTCGATTTCGGCGGCGCGATTCTCCGGCAGCAGGCGGTGGACGCAGTCTTGCGCGGCGGCGCGGGCGACGACCAGGTGCGGGCCCGCTTCGACTTCGCTCCGGGGAGCACGGGACGACTCTCGGCGAGCGTCCTGGGCGAGGCCGGCAACGATGAGCTGGGACTGGCCGTGCTGAACGCCGGCGACCTCGACCTGCTCTTCGCTCTGCTCGACGGCGGACCCGGCCGCGACCGCTGCCGCACGACGGCCAATGTGGTCGTCAAGAATTGCCCGTGAGCGGTCGGCGTTCAATTGGCGCTCTGGGCGAGCACGATGACCCAATCCTGCTCGTCGGGCGGGCGGATTTCGAAGCGGTCGATGGCGCGGCCCAGGGCGAGGCGCTCGCCGGTGCGAGGATTGATTTGCGTCGCGGGCAGCGGCGTGTCCTTCGGCAGCGTCAGCGTGAGCGGCGTTTTCAGTCCGCGGAAATAAACGAGGTAGCTCTTTCCCGGATCGGCTAGGCACCAATACGCGGTCGGCGGCGGGATCGTGCGGCCGAATTCCTTTCCCTCGGCGCCACGCGGCGTGGGGCAGGCCAGCAGCTCGTCGTGCGGCGCGAGCTGCGGCCAGGGGAGCTCGCCGAAAATCGATTTGACGCGGCCGACCTGTTCTTCCCAGGGCTTATTCTTGGCGGCCGCCAGGTCGAACGGCCCCGGATCGCGGTTGCCGCCGAAATAGGTCGTGCCAAAGCCGGTCACCAGGTAGCCGCCGGCCATGGCGATGTCCCACGTGGCGTGCCGCATCGCGGCCAGGCTGGTGCTGTTGTCCTTGTCGGGCACGCCGTCGCCGCTCTGATCGCGAAGGAGGTAGCCGTACTCCGCGTTCACGACGGGCTTATTGCGGGCGCGCGACTGCAGGATGCGGCCGTGCAGATCGACGTAGTTCTGCTGGTAGTCGCCGAACGCCATCCACTCGGCGCGGGCAAACTCGCGGACGCTGCCCTGGCTGGTCATCGGGTGGATGCCGATCATCCGCCGGTGCGGATCGGCCTGGTGCAGGACATTGCCCAGGTCGATGAATTCCTGCCGCACGGTTTCTTCGTCGCTCTGCCGCGAGCGGATTTCCGCATGCCATTCGCCGGAGAGGAGAAAGTACGTGTCGAAAGCGCTGTACCGCGCGGCGATGTACCGCGCGTACCGCCGGCGGGCCTCGGCGTCCCGGAACTTCCGCCAGGCATACGGCTCGCCCCGCCCCTTGTCGCCCCAGGCCAGCGCCAGGCCGCAAACGATCCCCCGGCTGTTGGCGTGCGCCAGCCGCAGGTCCGCCTCCTGCCAATAACCCGGATTGAGCTTCTCCGCAGCGAGGTCGTCGAACGGCTGGCCGCCTTGATTCCCCCAGCCGGCTTCGCTGAGCAGCATGAAGTGAACGACGTTGAATCCTTGGCCAGCGCGGGCGTCGAGATAGGCCAGCGCGGCGGCGCGGTCGAGCTTCTCGGCCGGGCTGTCGGTGAAGAGGGCCCAGGCCGTGTCGCCCAGGAACCAGAAGGGCGTGCCGTCCTGCCGCTCGAAGTGCAGCGGGTGGCCCGCCATCGGCCGGATGCTCCCCTTCCGCTGGGCGGCCACACACTGGAAGCTTCCCGATTTGCCGTCCAGCCCCGCATCGCGGCTCTTGACGCTCCATTTCCAGGTCCCGGGCAAGTCGGGCGAAACGCGGAGCTTCCACTGGTCGCGGCCATCCCAGAAGAGCAGCGCCGACCTGGCCCGGCCTTCCGGCGGCGTGATCGTGACTTCGCCGGTCAGGTCCGTGTAGGGATTGGCGCAAGCGCCCTGCGCCTGAAGCTCGACTTCAAAGAGTCCGAACCGGTTCACCGCAGCTTCGTCCGCCGCCGGCAGTCGCCTCGCCACCGAGAACAAGGCAAGCAGAATCAGCACACTGAGCGCTCGAGCCATGTGGAGGACTACGCCAGGATTTTCGTGAGCAGATTTCCGGCCACATCGGTCAGGCGGTAGCGCCGGCCGTTGTGCAGATAGGTGAATCGTTTGTGATCGATGCCGAGCAGGTGCAGCAGCGTGGCGTGCAGGTCGTGCACGGTGACAGGATCGACGGCGGCGCGGTAGCCGATCTCGTCGGTCTCGCCGTAGCTGACGCCGCCCTTGATTCCCGCGCCGGCCATCCAGACCAGGAAGCCGCGGGGGTTGTGGTCGCGGCCGTCGCCGCCCTGCGAGGCAGGCAGCGGCGGCGCGATTGCCAGCAGGACGAACCACGCGAATCGTCGGGGCGGGAGGCGGCACATAGCAGCCATGCAACTTACGGCTTTTGGCTCTCCGGCGGAAGCTAGTTCGCGCCCAGGAACAGGAAATAGACCGCGGCCCCGCCGCAGGCCACGATCAGCACGGTGGCCGCGATGGTCCGCCATCTCAGACCGGCGGCGCCCAGGGCGGCGACGAGGCCCAGCTTGACGAGCGTGTTAGTGAGGGCGGCGATGGCGATTGAGACGGCGGCGTCCTGCGGGCTGCCGCCGTCCTTGGCGTACTGGGCCATCGAGAGCGTGATCGCGTCCACGTCGGTCAGTCCGGCCAGCGCGGCGACGGCGTAGAAGCCGCGACCCGGCCAGTACGTCTGCACGAGCTTGACCGCCAGCTCGACCACCGTGAAGAGCAAGGCGAACCGCGCCGCGGAGGTCAGGCTGAACGGGTTCTTGAGCGGCACGTTCTCGGCCGGCTGCTGGTCGGCCGAGCGGCTCCGCCAATAGAAGACTCCGGCCGCCAGCGCCGCGGCGATTCCCATCGACGCCAGCGGGACGGCGAGGACCGGCAAAAGCGGCCGGTGGACAACTGCGACCTCCACGGCGATGCGGCCGAACATGACGGTCCAGGCGAGCAATAATCCGGCCGCCAGGGCTTCGGCCATGCCGGCCGGAGCATTCCGGTCGCTGCTCCGCCGAGCGAACGACAGCGTCACCGCCGTGCTCGAAGCCAGCCCGCCAAAGAGCCCGGTCAGCGCTAGGCCGTGCTGCGAGCCGAGCCACCGCGCGGCGACGTAGCCCGCCAGCGAGAGCCCGGAGATCAAGATCACCAGCCACCACATCTTGTAAGGATTGAGGGCGCCCCACGGATCCAGCGGCTGATTGGGCAGGATCGGCAGGACGATGAACGTCGCGATCAGGAGCTTGAGCCCGGCATAGACGTCGTCCTCGCTGAGGTTCAACACCAGGCCGTGCAGCGGGTGCTTGTAGGCCAGCACGGCGGAGGTGACGATCGCCAGCACCACGGCCAGGTCGCGAAAGCCGAAAATCACCAGGCCCCCGAGAAAGAAGACGACCACGGCGGCCACTTCGGTCGTCTGGCCGAGGGCGGCTTCGCGGCCCCGCGTGGAGGCGAAATAGCCGGCGATGATAAGCGCCCCGACGACCAGGGCCGCGGCCGCAAAGATCCACAGCGAATCCAGCCGCAGCGCCAGCCAGGCGGCCACGCCGCCCGCTTCGGCCAGCAGGATGAACGTCCGCAAGCCGCCGATCTCGTCCTGTTGCTCCTGGGCCTTTCGCCGCTCGCGGTCGATCCCGACGAGCGCCCCGATTAAAAACACGATCGCAAACTCGACCAGCGGCAGGTCCGGCGGGAATTTCGGCCAGTTCACGCGCTTGCGCTCCCTCGGGCCATCATAGTTCGCCGCCGCGGAAGTCAGCGACCTTCGGCGGCGAATCCCTCGGGCAGCTCGACCTGCCCGGCGCTCATCAGGTAGGCGATCAGGTCGCGAACCTGCTCGTTCTTCAGCGGCTGCAAGATGGCGTCGGGCATCGGAGAGAGCGTCGTGAGCTTGATCTCGTCGATGTCGGCCTTGAGCAGCGTGAGCTTTTCCTTGGCGGTGTCGAGCACGATTCGCTGCTCGTCCTGGCTGGTGACGAGGCCGTTCAGGATGCGGCCGTCGGCATGTCGGACGATCGACATGCGATAGTCTTTGTTGACCACCGCGCTGGGGTCGATGATGTTGCTGAGCAGGTAATCGA
>DASRJB010000332.1:0-4320 GCA_035649715.1 Pirellulaceae bacterium | reverse complement strand
TTCTCCAGCGATTCGCACAGCGCTTGCAGCAGCTTCGGCGTGGAAAATGCGCACTTGATGTCGTGCCCGGCCGAGAGGATTGTCAGCACCTGATCGATGCAGTGCTGCTTGTAGGCCTCCAGGTGCTCCATCCAGCCCTTCTTGATCAGCTTCACGACCCACCGCGGATCGAGGTCGATGCAAAAGCAGATGCCGCCGCGGAACTGCGCCAAGTGCTCGACCGCCAGCCGCAATCGCCGCGGGCCGCTCGGCCCCAGCATCAGCCAATTGGACCCTTTGGGGAAGTACTTGTCGGGCAACGTTTCGGAGAACTTCTCGTAGTCGATCCAGTGGTCCTCGATCACCACGCGGCTTTTGGGAATGCCCGTCGTGCCGCCCGTCTCGAAGATGTAGGTCGGCTTGCCCGCGTAGGCTTTGGGCACCCAGCGGCTGGCCGGCCCGCCGCGGAGCCACTCGTCCTCAAAGAGCGGAAACTTCTGAATGTCCGCGTAGGTTTTCACTTCCTTGAGCGGATCGAACTTCAGCTCCCGCTTCTTCTGCAGCCAGAACGGGCAGCCGGTGCTGTCGTGAAAGTGGTGCTGGATGATCTCGTAGGCGTGCTTGTCGAGCTGGACCTGGGCCGCCTTGACGCGGGTATCCATTTCCGCCTGGGGGATGACTTCGGGCTTCATCGGAGAATTCAGAGTTCCGAGTTCAGAGTTCCGAGTTCAACAGCAGTCATGGTGCTATTGTCTCGTTTCACGCGCCGCACGCAAACACTTGTCCAAACAAACGTCTCACGATAGCCGCTGGCCGCGTTTGAATCAACGGCTGCACCGGGCTGGTTTGCCTTGCCGCCGAGGAGAGCGATAGCTAAACTCCGGCCCCTTCCCGCTCGCCAGCGATGGCTGGGCGGGCGAATTGTCGTAAATCGAAGTCTTGAAACGGATTTACGGGCTTTTAGAATGAATGGTCTAAGCCCGGATTCCGCTTTCAGCAGCCACGTGGAGTTTTGCCATGCGGGCAGCGGTCGGCGGTCTTGTCTTGGGGCTGGGTCTGCTTTTGGCCGTGGGTTTGGGATTTCCCGAAGCCCAGGCGCAGAAGCAGGCCGGCCAATTGGTCAGCCATCAGCCGGGGCACTTCCAGCAAACGGGCTCGCCCGATTTGCTGGCTTTGAGCGCCGAGGCGGAGGGCCGGCAACAAATTACCGTCATCGACCCGAAACAGAAGGTGCTGGCGGTTTATCACGTCGATCGGATCACGGGAGCGATCTCGCTGCGGAGCGTCCGCAACATGCAGTGGGACCTGCTCATTGAGGATTTCAACTCCGCCAATCCCACGCCGCGCGAGATTCGCGCGTTAACCCAGCAACAGCGGTAGGCAGGCGTCGCTTGGCACGAAGGAGCGTGCCGGGAGCATTGCCGGCCGCTGGAGAGAAGGCAGTCGCATGGCCGGCAAATTTGTCGATCTCAAAGAAGCCTCGGCGATGATCGGCGTCTCGCCCGACGACCTGATCGCGATGCGTTCCCGCGGCGATATTTTTGGCTATCGCGACGGCGCGAGCTGGAAGTTCAAGCTCGAGGAAGTCGAGCGGGTGATCAGCGAGCGGCGCACCGGCGGCCAGGGGGGCGACTCGAAAATCCTCTCGGCCGACGACGACGAATTCGAGAACATGATCAGCGGCCTCTCGTCGAAGATCCTGGCCGAGAAGGCCCAGGAAGAATCCGAGTCGGGCTCGGTGCTGATCAGCGAGCAAGAGCTGGGCGTTTCCTCGACCGGCCAGAGCACGATCATCGGCAAGGGCCGCAAGCCCGAGGAAGCCGCCGGCGATAGCGACCTGCGGCTGGCCGACGAATCGGGCAAGGACCCGCTCGGCACCGGCAGCGACAAGCTGCTCGAAGCTCCCGGCAGCAAGCTCGATCTGGCCAGTGCGTCGGACGTGCTGCACGGTTCGGACATTCACGTGGCGGCCGGCAGCGGCACCGGCGACATGCCCAAGCCCCGCTCGGGCAGCGGCACGGGCGACATGCCCCTCAAGCCCAGCAGCAAGCTCGACCTGGGCGACGACCTCAGCCTCGGCGACGAAGCCGACCTGGAAATCGGCAGCGACAGCGCCCTCGACGAGGAAATCAAGCCCAAGAGCGGCAAGGGCAGCGACAAGGGAAGCGGCAAGGGCAGCGACGTCACGCTCGGCGCGGGCGACAGCGGCATCAACCTCAAGCCCTCCGACAGCGGCCTGTCGCTCGAGCAGGAGCCGCTCGACCTGGGCGGCTCGGGCGTCGAATCGCTGGAATTGCCCGAAGACGACGAGGTCATCTCGCTCGAATCCGAAGTCGCCGACCCCGATCAGGCGACACAGCTCAAGGCCGACAACGAGTTCCTGCTCTCGCCCGGCGAAACGCTGGCCGAGGACGAATCGGACAGCGGCTCGCAGGTCATCGCCCTCGAAGATTCCGAGTCGTTCGACCAGGAAGCGGCGACGATGCTCAAGGCCGAGCCGGGCGGGGCCCTGGCGGCCGACGCCTTCCAGCCGGTGGGCATGGAGGGAGTCGGCGCGCAGCCGGTCTACGTGCAGATTCCGAAGGTCGAGCTGCCCTACTCGATCTGGAACGTGCTCTCGCTGGGGCTGGTGCTCTGCCTGCTGACCGTTTCGGGCATGATGATGATGGATATCATGTTCAACATGTGGTCGTTCAGCGGCACGACGAGCGTGACCACCGGAGTCATGGACGCCTTCCTGAGCATTTTGAATATGGGTTAGTGTGAGTGGGGCAGACATTCCTGTCTGTCACGGCAGGCAAGATTGCCTGCCCCACGAGCGATTCGAACGGAGTCGAATCATGTTTCGCACCTACATCGTTGGCGGCCTGCTACTGGCTGTCGCCGCCGGCTGCTCCAGCCCCAACGCGCAACTGTCGCTGATCCAGGAAGACAAGGAGCAGCTGCTGGCGACAATCAAGGACCAGCGCGAGACAATCCGCGCGCTAAAGGCCGAAGATGCCTCGAAGGAAGCCCGGCTAGCTCAGGCCGAAAAGGAGCTGGCTCGCACCTCGGGCGGCACGCGCCTCTCAGCCCGTCCGGCCGATTCGCCGCCCGTGAAAGCCGAACAGCTGCCCTGGCGCTCGCCGCCGGCCAAGGCCACGCCGCCCACCAAGAAAACCAGCTCGACGTCCAAGGGTTCCCTGCCCGACCTCGCCGCGCACGACGAGCGGATCCAGGTCGATCGGCAATCGGGCACGGCTCGGCTCGATGCCGACATCCCGTTTGCGGAAGGCCAGGCGGTCATCACGGCTGAGGGCAAACGCCAACTCGACGACGTGGCCCGTCTGCTCAAAAGCGACGAATACAAGGATCTGCGGATCATGGTCGCCGGCTATGCCGAAGGCCGGCCCGCCAACGCCCCAGCCGCCGAAGGCGAGAAATTCAACTCGTCGCGGCAGCTGGCCGCCGCCCGGGCCCAGGCCGTCGCCGACTATCTCGACCGGCACGGCATCGCCCAGGAGCGGCTCGGCGTCAGCGGACTGGGCTCGCGCGGCCCGCTCGGCGGCTCCGGGGCCGATCGCCTGGCCGCAGCCGGCAGCGTGCAGATCTTCCTGCTGGAACCAGACGCCAGCGTCGTCGGCTGGGGCACTACCGGCGAACCGATTCGCCGATAGCGCGGCAATTAAGACTATCCGGCTCGCCCCCTGCCGCGCTATAATCCAGTAGTCGCACCGATCTGCCGCGGCGCGATCCTTCCTGGCCGGCCCCGCCGCCCGCCTTTTGCCGGCCTTTGCCGTACGACTCGCTGCTGCGAGCTTTGAGCGATGTTGTTGCCGCGATTGGACTTGCGACGATTTTTCTGGCTCGGCGTCATCGCCGCCATCGCGGGGTGCAGGCCCCCGGAGCAGATTGCCAAGTACACCGTCACCAAGCCGGAGTTGATCGACCCGACGCTGACCGCAGTCGCCCCTCCCGCAGTCGCCCCCCCGCAGCAGTTGCTGGCGGCCATGGTTCAGGCGGGCGAGCAAAGCTGGTTCTTCAAGCTGACCGGCGATCCGGCCGTTGTTGAGCCCAGCCGCACCAGGTTTCTGGACTTTGTGAAGTCGATCAAGTTCTCTGCCGGCACGGAGCCGAGGCCGACCTGGACGCTGCCCGCCGACTGGGAAGAACTGCCCGGCAATCAAATCCGGCTGGCGACCTTGCGGTTTCAGTCGGGCGGGCAGCCGCTGGAGATCACCGTGATTCCCGCTGGCGGCACGGTGCTGGACAACGTCAACCGCTGGCGTAAGCAAGTGAACCTGGAGCCGATTCCCGCCGACGAGCTGGCGAGCACGACCGAGAGTTTTAAGGTGGATGGCC
>DASRJB010000331.1:0-5623 GCA_035649715.1 Pirellulaceae bacterium | reverse complement strand
GGTCCGTTCGGCGAAGCCGTCCAGGTGCGGAAAGCCGAGCAGCCGCACCTCGCCCGAGCCGGTCCTCACGACGCAGGGGTTCATCAGAAAGCCGGCAAAGTCGGAACCGGCCGTGCCCTGCTGGCTGGAATTCGAAGGGCGCTGCGGGCGGCCGACGTCGTATTCGACCAGCACACACTCTTCGCCGCTGAATGGGGCGGTGAGCGGCTCATGGACCGGATGGACTTCGCCGCAGACGGCGGTCCAGCGGCCGTCGATCCAGGGCAGGTTGTGCCGCGCGGCCGACAACAGCGACCAGTCGCGGTAGTGCGTGCGGACGTTGATCAGCGCCCCGATGCAGCCCGAGACGATCAGCGCGACCACGCCCACGCCGACAAAGACCCACGGCGGATCGAACTGCGGCCCGATCCAGTAGTAGTACCCGGCGAACAGGGCCGCGTAGAGCAATAGCATCAGCAGGCAGGCGCGGAGCATGGCGTTCCTTTCGGTAGTCCTCACGCTCCGCGTGAGGAAAACGTCTCGCGGAGCGAGACGACTACTATGGCAGCCGGCGAACCAGGGCGATCGCTTCGTCCATCGTTTTGATCCGGCCTTCGAGCTGGGCGTCGCGGACGGCTTCGAGCAGCGTGCGAAACGTCGGCCCGGGCGTCAAGCCGAGTCGCTTCAAGTCGTCGCCGGTGATCAGCGGCGGCGGGCTCAGGACCTCCGGCGGCTGGGCGAGCTTCAGCCGGCAAAAGTCGATCTCGGCGGTGCTGCCGTCCAGGACTCGGGCGACCGCCGTGCAGTAGCCGAGCAGCTCCTCCACGCGCGGCGCGACCAGCACTCGCTGGAGCTGGGGCCACGGCTGCTGGCTGGCGGCGCGGATCAGCGGCTCCTCGGCGAGCAGTTTTTCGATGCCGGCCAGCTCGTCGGTCGAGAGCTTCCAGCGCTCAAAGACTCGCCGCGGCAGCTCGAGCGCCGCATCCGCGATGTGCAGCGGGCGGAGCAGCGCCGCGAAGGCCATCGCGCTCGTGGGCGCCCTCAGCGCGGCCAGAATCTCCAACATCGACCGCCAGGCCGCCGGGTCAGTCCGCAGGAAGCGGCCCTCGGGCAGCACCACGTCGAGCAGGTCCGAATCGGCCAGGAGCTGCACTCCCCGGCTGCGATTGGCGTGCGTGAGGATCAGCCGCAACTCAGCCGCGATCCGCTCGGCGCTGACGATGACCAGCTCGCTGGCTTGCTGCCGGATGGCGGCCAGCGTCCGCTCGTCGAGGGCGAAGTCGAACCGGGCGGCAAAACGGACCGCGCGCAGCATCCGCAGCTTGTCTTCGGCAATGCGGGCCAGCGGGTCGCCGATCGCGCGGATCACGCGCTGGGCGAGGTCCTGCTGGCCGCCGACGTAGTCGATCACCTGGCCGGCGAGCGGATCGAAAAAGAGGCCGTTGATCGTAAAGTCGCGGCGCTGAGCGTCGTGCTCGGCGTCCGAATACGTCACCGAGTCGGGATGGCGGCCGTCGCTGTAGGCCGCGTCCTTGCGAAACGTCGCCACCTCAATCTGTCCCGCCCCCTTCGGACCCAGCACGGTGATGACGCCGAATGCCGCGCCGACGGCGAGGGTCCGCCGCTGGCCGAAAACCTCTCGGACGCGGTCCGGCGGCGCGTCGGTCGCCACGTCGTAGTCCTTGGGCGCCAGCCCCATAAGCTGATCGCGCACGCAGCCGCCGGCCCACAGGGCCTGGTGGCCTGCCGCGCGGAGCTGGCGCACAGCCTCCACGGCGAATTCGCGGGCCAGCTGGGGGTCGATCGAGGGCATGGCGAATTATGGCGCGTCAGTTGTCAGTTGTCAGTTGTCAGTTGCTGGGCACAGGTTCGATTTCCGCTACGATGTTCTATCAACTGACCACTGACTACTGACTACTGACCACTGACAGCCCATGTCCCTGCCCCTGGAAATCGACGTCCGCTCCGTCAAACAGATGCGCGACGCGGGCCAGACGTTCACGTTGCTCGACGTCCGCGAGCCCAACGAAATCGCCACGGCGGCGATCGCCGGCTCGGTGCGGATTCCGATGCGGCAGGTGCCGGCCCGGCTGGCCGAGCTGGGCGAGAAATCGGGCCGGATCGTCGTGCACTGCCATCACGGCGGCCGCAGCCAGCGGGTGACGCACTACCTGCGGCAGCAGGGCTTTTTGCAGGTTCAAAACATGTCGGGCGGCATCGACGCCTGGTCGCTGGAGGTCGATCCGGCCGTGCCGCGGTACGAGTGACGCGAACCCCTTGTCGCAAAATGGTGTCCTATCCTATAACCAAGAGGTCCCGCGGCTGTGGCGGAACTGGCAGACGCGCTAGATTCAGGTTCTAGTGGCCGTAAGGTCGTGGAGGTTCAAGTCCTCTCAGCCGCACTTGGTAGGTCCCGCCTGCCCGACCGGGGAGGATGACGCGGCGAAGTGTCTGGTCGCTGCGCTCCCATGAGGCCCCTTCCGGCAGAAGCGGCCTACTTGCTGGGCCGGCGGAACTCTATGCCGCCCGAGTTTTCTGATGCTTGCCGCCTGGCCGCCGCTGCGATTGCCGCGGCCGATGCAATCTTGATTGGGGCCGGAGCCGGCCTGGGCGTCGATTCCGGCCTGCCCGACTTCCGCGGAAACGAAGGCTTCTGGCAGGCCTATCCGCCCTTCAAGAAGCTGGGGCTGTCGTTCGTCAAGCTGGCCAATCCGTACTGGTTCCGGGCCGACCCCGAGCAGGCCTGGGGCTTCTACGGCCATCGGCGGAATCTCTATCGCCGCACGCAGCCGCACGCGGGCTTTGCCATCCTGCGGCGGTGGTGCGAGCGGGCCAATTGGTTCGTATTCACGAGCAACGTCGATTCCCATTTTCAGCGGGCGGGCTTTGACGCCGAGCGGATCGTGGAATGCCACGGCTCGCTGGAATTCCTGCAGTGCCAGCAATTCTGCTCGCTGGAAATCTGGCCGGCCGACGAAGCGGAGGTCGAAATCGAGCTGGAGACCTTCCGGGCCCGGCCGCCGCTGCCGGCCTGTCCGCGCTGCGGCGGGCTGGCGCGGCCCAACGTGCTGATGTTCGGCGACGACGAGTGGCTCGAGCAGCGGACAGGCGCTCAGCACGACCGCTACCTGACCTGGCGGCGCTCGCTACGCGGCCAGCGGCTGGTGGTCATCGAGCTCGGCGCAGGCACGCACGTTCCGACGATCCGCCTGGAATGCGAATCCGCCGCGGAAACGCTCATTCGCATCAACCCCCGCGAGCCGCAGGCCCCCGCCGGAGCCATCTCGCTGCCGCTGGGCGCTCTGGATGCTTTGACGCAGATCGATGGCTGCCTCGACGCGGGTTAAGATGGGCCGGCTCTTTTCGGGTAGTGTTGCGTCGGCGGAGGCCCGGAATGCCCGATTGGTCGTATCGCACCGTCTTCCGCCCGCTGCTCTTTCGCTTGCCACTGGCGACGGCCCGCGACCTGTGCCTGGGCTTCATGGGGCAATTGGCCCGGCTGCCGCTGGGCAGCTTTGTGATCGACTTCCTGGGCCATATGCGCCCAGATCCTCGCTTGCGCACCGACTTGGCCGGGCTCACACTGGCCGGACCGGTCGTGCTGGGACCGCAGCTCGATCCGCGGCTGCTGGCGACGCGGGCGCTGGCACGGTTCGGCGTCGGCGCAATTGAAATCGGCCCCGTGGCGCTGGTGGACCGGGGCCAGCCGGCGGCCGCAACGCGCCGCGACGACGCCCAATCTCTGTGGCTGCCCGAGCCGCTGCCGGCGATCGGAGTGGAGACCGCCGTGCGCCGGCTAGCGGCTGCGCGTCCGGCCGTGCCGGTCATTGCGCGGATTGCGACGGATGTGGAGGATGTCACCTCCATTGTGCAGCAACTCGCTCCGAACGTCGCGGCGTTTGCCGTTGAGTCACCTCAGCACGTCGCGGCGATTATTCCGCACAAGCCGGCGCTGCTCTGCCTGCCGGCCGACGGCGTTGGCACGCAGCTGGATATTCCTGAGGGAGTCAGCGCGCTTTTGATCGACGGCCGCGTTCGCGACCCAGCGGCCGGATGGCTCGTAGGCCGCGCCGCATTACCGGCCGCGATTGAAGCCGTGGGCCGGCTGCGCCCTGAAGTGGGAAGTGCATTGCCGATCATCGCCGGCGGCGCGGTCGATCCCGAGGGTGCGATGCAGCTGCTGGCTGCGGGCGCGACGGCGGTGCAGGTCGATGCCGGCCTGGTCTTTGCCGGGCCGGGCTTGCCCAAGCGGATCAACGATGCGGTCCTGTTCGCCCGCAACCGCGAGGCGGGCGAGAAGGCCCCTGAAAGCCACGAATTACCGGGCGAGCTGCACGCGGCCGCGATGTCGTGGTTCTGGGGACTGCTGCTCGGGGTGGCCATGTTCGGCGGCGGGCTGCTCGCCCTGGCGATCGCCTGCACCCGCGTCGTCCTGCCCTACGATGAGGAATACCTGGGCATGTCCGCGGCGGAACTGACGGCCAAGGTGAACCCGCGGCTGCTGGCGTTCATGGCCCACGACCGCGTCACCCTGGCCGGCACGATGCTCGCGGTCGGCATTCAATATCTCTTCTTGGCCTGGTTCGGCATCTGCCGCGGGTTGCACTGGGCGAAGATGACGCTCGTCGCCTCGGCGTTTGCCGGCTTCGGCACGTTCTTTCTGTTTCTCGGCTTCGGCTACTTCGATCCGTTTCACGCCTTCGTGACGGCGGTCCTGTTTCAGTTCCTGCTGCTGGCATTTCAGAGCCGCCTCGCGCCAGCCGAGCCGCCGCCCTGGCCGAACCTGGTGGACGACTGGCGGTGGAAGCTGGCCCAATGGGGCCAGCTCTTGCTGCTCATCGAAGCCGCCGCCGTGATGGCCGCCGGTGTGACGATTTGCACCATCGGCAGCACGTCGGTCTTCGTGCCCGAAGACCTGGAGTTCATGCAGACGACCGTCGAGCAATTGCGGGCGGCCAATCCGCGGCTGGTGCCCGTCGTGGCCCACGACCGGGCGAGCTTTGGCGGCATGCTGCTCTCGGTGGGCATCGCGACGCTCTTGCCGGTGCTGTGGGGCGTGCGGCAAGGCGAGACCTGGCTGTGGCGGATGCTCGCCCTGTCGGGCAGCGTCGGTTACGTCGCCACGCTCATCGTCCACCTCCATGTGGGCTATACCAGCTTGGACCACCTGGCCCCGGCAGTCGCCGGCCTGGCTCTGCTCTGGCTCGGCCTCGGTTTGCTCTATCCGTACCTGGCCCCGCCGGCCGCCGAGCACCGCAGCCGCTGGCAGGCGCTGATGAGGCACTGGCCGGGGGTCGTACATAGTTGACTTTACGTGTACAACAGTTACAATTCCCGCCGGTTAATCCGCGCCGCAGATGCTGCGGGCAGTGTTCTTTGGCAAGTGATTATTGGTAATCGCAGGACCGGCACTCAGCCGCTAGCGCGCATAATGCGCATAATCGGCCGCAGCGCATTTTGACCGCAACCCTTGATGACGTATGCACTTGCGACGAAAACCTCTGTGCAAGGAAATCCTGAGGCTATGCGCGCATGGCCGATTCGTCCGGGATGCGCTGAATGGAGCAACCAGTCCCCAGCGCGCATAATGCGCATAATCGGGAGGGCGCGCATATGCCGCAACCTATTTCTCAGCAATGGCTTG
>DASRJB010000330.1:0-4091 GCA_035649715.1 Pirellulaceae bacterium | reverse complement strand
ACATGCCGTGGGCGGTGACTCATGATCGATGACGCCCGTGTTAACTTCAAATGCGCTGTCGCCGACTCAGTTTGCACCCGAATTTGCGTTCCGTTTCGCCGTCGGCCGAAATGCGCACGCTAAACAAGAAGGGCCGCGTCCACGCGATGTGGAGCGGCCCCGCAAATGTTCCCAGACGACCGACGAGGATTAGAAGAACCCGCCGCCGCCGAAGCCGCCTTGGCCGCCGCCAACGCCGCCACCGACGCCACCGACGCCACCTTGGCCTGCACCCTGAGTGGCGCCCTGGCCGGTGACGAAGTTAAAGGTGTTCACCTCGGTGATCTGCGAGAACGTCGGCGAGGGAGAGACGCGGACGTAGCGCCGGTCGGCCGAAATGACCGCGTTGCTGCTGAAGTTCGCGCCTTCGGGTAGCGTCGTAATTTGCGGACGATAGCCGACGCCGCGGCGGCGGAATGCACCGCCTTGTCCGCCCGGCCCAACGCCGCCGCGATTGGCTTCCTCGACCGAAGCCGCGTAGCCGCGCGAAGCCTCGGAGTCTTCGTACTGGGCCAGCTGCTGCGCGATCAGCATCCGGTTTTTGGCCTGCTGCACCTTGGCCACCTGGGCGATCTGGGTTTCGGGCAGCGAATCCTTGCGGCGGCCGTGCTTGAGGTCGAACGTGACGAGGGCGTTCTTGTCGGTCAGCTCGATCTGCTCGCGCATCGAGCCTTGCTCCTTGGAGCCCATGTGGGTCACGACTTCCACGGTGACCTTCCCGCTGGTGGGCCGGCCCCAGATATTGCGAATGTGCACGCGATACTGCCCGTCGAATCCCTGCGGGCAGACGTACGTCTCGGAAAAGCCCTTGACGGAGTTCTTGCCGCCAGCCGCCGAGACGTCGCCCAGATGGACGCCGCCGCCGGCCGATCGCGGCTGCCGCTGCGAGACGATCGTGCCCGACGGCTCCTCGACCGAGACGTCGATATCGGCGTCGCCGGTCCAGGTGACCGTGACCAGGCAATCGCGCTGCTGGGCGGCCCGAACCGCGGCGTCAAACGCCTCGGCCTGGTCCTTTTTGCCTTCGGCCAGCAACTTTTCGTAGGTCGCCTTGCCGACGCGGTAGGCGTTTTCGCCGATCGACCGGTGCTCCGCGGTCCAGGCGTGCGAGAGCACTCCCACGCAGCCCCATTGGATCGCTGCCAAATCGTCGAGCCGCTTGGCGATCTCCAATCCTTGAATGAAGGGCTCTGGACGCGCAGGGTTGGTGTTGCCGACCTGCTGATAAAGCTTCAAGGCCCGCTCGTTCAGGCCGATCGTGTTCATGTAGGCCGCAGTCATCAAAACCTGGTTATCGCTCTGGGCGAAGTCAACCGCCGAGAGCAGGGCCCGCTCCAACTCGTCGTAGTTCAGCGGCTGCTCCTTTTCCGCAGCGTCGGCCCGCATCGCCAGGGCCAGCGATTCGTACATCCACGACTCGATGTGAGCGTAGCGCAGGGCGGTCTGAATCACGGTCGCGACTTCGGCGTACTTCTTTTCGTGCATCAGCTGCCGCACGGTCTCGCGCACTGCGGCCAGCGACTCGGCGACGGCCGCCGCCGCAGGTTGCTCGTCGAGCTTGGAAACGCGGTCCTTCTGGGCCGCGAAGTAGTTGTCCCACGCCTGAGCGAGCGACTCGCCCGCCGCGGGCTGCAATTTGATCCGCCTGGCGGCCTTGGCCTTGGCCGGCGCCGGCCGGCGGACTTCGGGCTGCGGCGGTGCGGCGACTTTGTCCGCGGCGGCCTTTTTCGGGCTGAGCTTCAGGTCGTCTTCGACGGCGAACATGCCGCCGCCGCCCATCATGCCGCCCATGCCGCCCATGCCACCCATGCCACCACCCATCATGCCGCCGCCCATACCACCCATTCCACCGCCCATTCCGCCCATCATGCCACCCATGCCGTTCATGCCACCGACACCGCCCAGGCCGAACAGGTTGCTGTTGATGCCGATCGGCACGACCAGGTCGCCGACGGGATACACCTTGGTCACCAGCTGGCTTTCGGCGTCGTCGGGCGTGGTGATCTGCAGCACTTCGTCGCGGACGACGTAGGTCAGGTCAAGGTCCTTCAGCAGCAGCCGCAGGGCCGACCGCAGCGTGATGCCCCGGAGGTTCTTGGTCACGGGGGCGTCGATATTGACGCCAGCGTCGTTGAGGGTCTTGGTGTTGATGACGATCGGAATGTTGTGCTGGTCCTGCAAGTACTGCATCGCGTCCTTGAGCGGCGTCTCGACGAATTCCATGCCGACGGGCATGACCTTGTTCAACTCGTCGAAGATCCGGGCTTCCGAGCCGCCTTGCTTGCCCAGATCGACCGCCTTGTACTTCTGGCGGCGGATCGTCAGGTCTTCCCACTGCTCGGCGGGCATATAGACGATCGGCGGCTCATCCGGGAACGGGATGAGCGACAGCTCGACCTGATACAGGGTGCGAACAGAGTTGTTATCGCGGGCTCGCCACACGATCTCGTTTTCGAACGCGGCCCGCGTCATGCGGCCGCCAAACACTACCGACGACTCGATCGGGGTATACGGGGCAATCCGCTGGATCTCGGGCGTGATTTCCTCGTCGGCCAGCTGATAGCGGCCCTCTTCCATCAGCGAATCGAAGCGGTCCATGATCTGCTTGATCTTCTGCTGGCGTTGCACAAGATCGGTATTCAGGCGGGCCAGCTCAATCGCGATCGCTTTCTGCTGCTCGGCGTCGGCCAGGCGGTCGGCAACGAGAATCGCTTGCTGGTGGGTCTGGCGGATGGTGTCTTCCACTTGCTGCCGCAACTGGCTGCGGACCGCGGCGTCCAGATCGGGCGAGCTTTCAATATTCTGCAGCGTGAGCTTCAAGTTCTGCTCGGCGGCCTCGGGATCGGCGCCCATCAGCTGCCGGGCGTCGTTGAGCGCCTTTTCGACTTCGGCCCGGATTTTTCCGGCCAGCACGCCGCGCTCCTGCTCGACGCCGCCCAGGAACCCGGGCTGCTCGGCGAGGGCCTCCTGGAGCAGGCTGCTGGCCTGCGTGGCGGCTTCGCTATAGCCGGCCAGCTTGAGCGCGGGCTCACTTCCAGTGGCGGTCTTGCGAGCGGCGCTCCTCAGAGCTTGGGCCTGCGGATTGGCGGGGTCGCGGGCCAGGGCCGCATCGGCCGCCCGCTGAGCGCCGGCGACATTGCCGCTGCTCAGAGCTTCGTGCCCCAGACTTGCGAGCTGCTGCGCGCTGGCCAGGTTCGTGAGGGCAGCCGCCCGCAGACCGGGCGAACCGACCGTGGGCAGCGACAGGCCCTTGTCGGAGGCCGCGATATCCACCAGCTTCGGCAGAAATGCGAAATCCTCGTTCGAGCGTTCCGCCGTGGCCTTGAAGGTAGTGGCCACCGGCTTGCCGTTCAGCGTGCCATCGACATCCACGCTCACTTCGCCGCCCTGGCCCAGCGTGCCGACCAGAATCGAGTCACGGTCGCTCCGCAGCGGCGGCGCGAGCATCGGGTAAGCCGTGGCGACGTTGACGGACATTTTCATGTCGCTCGGCCAGATCACGCTGGCATGGACCGAGTCGGCCAGTGCCCGGCCGCTGGTTACGGGGGCGTCGCCGGCGCTGCCGTCGAGCGCCACCATGCCGCCGGTGTGGTTGGCCAGGGCCGCGAGCAGTTGCGTATTGGGCTGCATCCCGATCACAAAGCCGGAGACCGAGACTTTCTTGCCGCGCAGCTCGCCCACGAGATTGCCCAGCGAAGCTTCCGAGAAGACGTTCGCCTTGCTCATGGCGTCGCCGACGTAAATCACCGTGCGGGCCGTGTCGGCCGTTGCAAACTGGCTGGCTGCCGACCGCAGGCCGGCTTCCAGGTCCGTAGCCCCGAGCGGAGCGCGGCCCTGCAACTTGGCGACGCCCGCCCGCATCTCCGGGCTGCCCGCCGCCACCAAGCCCGCACTCATCGGCACGGCCTTGGTATCGACCGCCATCAGCATCACGCGATCGGTGGACCGCAGGTTCGCCAGCAGCGAATCGACGGCGGCCAGCGCTCCGTCGCGATATTTGCCTGCCTGGCTGGCGGAAGTATCGACCAGGATCACGACTTCGATCTTCTGGG
>DASRJB010000329.1:0-2708 GCA_035649715.1 Pirellulaceae bacterium | reverse complement strand
GCTCTTGGCCACGGCCGATGCAATGCTCGCCAGCACCGAGCGGCTGTCGCGCGAGGTGCTGGCCAAGACGAAGCTGCGGGCGGTCGCACGGATGGGCGTGGGCTACGACTCGGTGGACGTGCCGGCGGCGACCGATCTGGGCATCGCCGTGACGATCACGCCGGGAACGCTGGAAGAATCGGTCGCCGAACACACGGTGGCGCTGCTCCTGGGCGTGTCGCGCGGGCTGGTGACGCGCGACCGCGAGGTCCGCGCCGGCCGCTGGATGCGACTGCCGATGCCGCGGATGGCGGGCCGCACGTTCGGCATCATCGGGCTGGGCCGCATCGGCCGGGCCGTCGTGCCGAAGGTGCAGGGCCTCAGCATGCGGGTCGTCGCCTACGATCCGTTCGCCGACCGCCAGGTTGCCAGCCGCCTCGGCGTGACGCTGATGAGCCTGTCGGAACTGCTGCAATCGGCCGACGTGGTCAGCCTGCACACCACGACGACCACCGACACGCAAAACCTGATCAATCGCCGCACGCTGGCCCAGATGAAGCCCGGCTCGATCCTGATCAACACCGGCCGCGGGGCCCTGGTCGATGAAGATGCCCTCTGCGAGGCGCTCGACCGCGGCCACCTGTTCGGGGCCGCGCTCGACGTCTTCAAGATGGAGCCGCTGCCGCTGGACAGCAAGCTGCTGGCGTATCCCAACGTCCTGCTCTGCACGCACATGGGGGGCATGGACTGGGATTCGCAGACCGCCGCCAGCAACCTCGCCGCCCAGTGCATCGTCGATCTCTACCGCGGCCGCTGGCCCGAGGCCTGCGTCGTCAACCGCGAGCTGCGCGACCGGTATAAGTGGTGAGGGGGCGGAGCGGAGTCTGTGCATGAACGCAGCCGTGAAGCCGGACGCGCTGATCGTCGGGGCCGGGCCGACCGGCGCAGTCGCGGCGAAGCGGCTGGCCGAAGCGGGAATGCGCGTCGTCGTGCTGGAGCAGGGCGGCTGGCCTGACTATTCGAAGGCCCGCGCGGGGCACGCCGACTACGAAATCACCGCCGGACGCGACTGGTCGGCGAACCCCAACCGGCGCAAGGCCCCGGCCGATTATCCGATCGACGACGCCGACTCCGATATCGCCGCGGTGATGTACAACGCGGTCGGCGGGAGCAGCGTGCTGTTCGCGGCTCACTGGCAGCGGAACATGCCCTCGGACTTCCGCGTCCGCACGCTCGACGGCGTCGGCGACGACTGGCCGCTGACGTACGAGGACCTGCAGCCGTTCTATGAGCGGGTCGAGGGCGAGTTCGGCGTGTCGGGCCTGGCGGGCGACCCGGCCTTTCCGCCGGGCAAGGGACCGCCGCTGCCGCCCGCGCCGCTGGGCGCGATGGGCCAGCGCGTGGCCCGCGCGCATAACCGTCTCGGCTGGCACTGGTGGCCTGCGCCGAACGCCATCGCGACGCGGCCCTACGGCCCGCTGAAACAGTGCACGCAGCGCGGGACCTGCATGTGGGGCTGCGTCGAAGGGGCCAAGGGCTCGGCCGATCGCACGCACTGGCCCGCGAACGTCGCCAGCGGCGTGCTGCTGGTCACCGGCGCGCGGGTCCGCCGGCTGGAAGTCGGCCCGGGCGGGCTGGTCACCGGCGCGACCTGGATCGACCGCGAAGGCCGCGAGCATTTTCAAGCAGCCGACGTGACTATCCTGGCGACCAACGGCATCGGCACGCCGCGGCTGCTGCTCTTGTCGGCGTGCAACCGGTTCCCGGATGGTCTGGCGAATTCGTCGGGCCTCGTCGGCCGCCGGCTGATGATGCACCCCTTCGGCGTCGTCGTGGGCCTGTTCGACGAGGACCTCAACAGCACGCACGGCACCTGGGGCCAGTGCCTGCACAGCCTGGAGTTTTACGAGACGGATGCCCAGCGCGGCTTCGTCCGCGGGGCCAAGTGGGGTTTGCAGCCGACGGGCGGGCCGGTCTCGATGACCCGCAGCTATCCCTGGGGAGACAACGCGATCTGGGGCGCGGGCTTCCACGAAGGAATTCGCAAGCGGCTGGGCCACAGCGCCATGTGGGGCATCATCGCCGAGGATCTTCCCGACGACGCCAACCGCGTGCTGCTCGATCCGGTGCTCAAGGACGGCGACGGCATCCCCGCGCCAAAGATCGCCTATCGCATGTCGGAGAATTCGCACAATCTGATGCGGTTTCACCTCGCGCGGGCCCAGGAATCGCTCGAGGCCGCCGGGGCGTACGAAACCGTCGTCGCGCCGCAGATTCGCGAGACCGGCTGGCACCTCCTGGGCACGGCCAGGATGGGCAGCGAAGCGGCCACGTCGGTCGTCGATAGCCACGGCCGATCGCACGACATTCCCAACCTGTTCATTTTCGACGGCAGCATCTGGCCGACCTCCAGCGGCATGAATCCGACGGCGACGATCGCCGCCATGTCGGCCTGGTGCAGCGAGCACCTCGTCCAGAATCGGACTAACCAGCGAGTCCCCGCATGACCTTTGGCGACCAGGACCGTGCGTTGCTCGCGCAACTGGCCGACGAGCTGATTCCGGCCAGCGAGAACATGCCGTCTGCCAGTCAGGCGGGCGCCAGTGGTGTTCACCTGGATCAGGTGCTCGCGGCCCGGCCTGACCTCGCCGCCGGCCTGCGGGATTTGCTCGACCAGGCCCGCGGCAGCGAGTGCGCCGACTTCGTTTCGCGCCTGCGGCAGCAAAACT
>DASRJB010000328.1:0-2805 GCA_035649715.1 Pirellulaceae bacterium | reverse complement strand
GGCTAAGGCCCTCCAGCACGCGCTCGCCTTCGTCGATTTCCTCCGGCGACTCGAGAAAATGCGCGCAGACGTCGATCCACTCGTCGATGTCGGCCACTGGCCGCAGCTGCGCCGCGGGATCGAGCCGCGGGGCGTCGAGCGGGCCGAAGTCGAGCGCGGCGATCTCGATCCGGCCTTCCTTAGCAGCCGCGAGCATCGGCCGGATGCCCGCCAGCCTGACCCAACGATCGGCGAGCGCAGCCGCCTGTTTTTCCAAATCCGCCAGGCTGGTGGCGGCTGCCGGGCGGGCCTTGTCTTTCTTCGCTGGTTCGGCGGCAGCTCCGCCGCTGCTTTGCCACGTTTGCAGCCGCTTCCGCAGCGACGCGGCCACTCCGGACGCCGCCTGCGCGACTTGCTTCCTCAGGCCGGCATCGGCCGCCGAGCCGTGTTTTTCCAGCACGTCGATCGCCGCCTTTTGCACCTCGGCCGCTTCGTGGGCCAGGGCCTGGGCTGCGGCGCTGGCCGCCTCCGGATTGCATTTCGGCTCGCGATCGGCCAGCTTGTGCAACCACTGCACGGCTCGTTTTGCCGTCCCCTTGTGCCGGGCCAGCAGCACCGGCTGCAGCGCATCGATCGTCGCCGCCGCCGGCAGCGGTCGCTCGCTGTCGATGATCTCCAAGGCATCCAGGGCGAACGTAACGCTCGGAGGAATCGGGCTGGCTAGCAGCACGAGATACGCATCCTGGCGGGCCAGCCGCTCCTCGACCGTCGGCTCCAGCAGCTCATGAAACTGCGAGAACCACGCCACGCGGAATTGCGCAAAGCCCCGGTTCAGCGCCGCGAGGCTTTCATCCAGCAGCCGGTCGCGCGAGATCTCGCCGGTTCTGGACAGCTCCTTGAGCACGAGGTTCCAGCAGTACTTTGTGTTCGTTTCGCGCAGTTGCAGGTACTTGTCGTGCGAGGCGAGCGAGAGATCTCCTTGGCCTTCGATGCGAAACAGCTCCCAGATTTCGGTTTGCAGGAGCTCCTTATCCGCCCGCAGATTCGCAATCAGCGAAGGCTTGTAAGGATCGACGTGGTGATAATCGCCCGACCAGGAATCGAGCGTGCGGATCATGCCCAGCGTGTAGTTCTCGTGCTGGGGCCGGGGACACAAACCGCGGCGGACGAGCGCCCGCACCAGGGGCCAGGTGAAAGCGCTTTGCTCCAAGAGGCACTCGGCATATTGAGGCAACCACTCCGGCCGGCGGGACTCGAGCAACTGGAAGGTCATCTTCGCGTCCGGATGACTCTGCCACCCGAGAGCCTTCAATTCGCTAAGTGAGCACGCCGACAGGACCGCGATTTGCGCCGCCGGCAGGCGCGGATCGCGCCCCCAGGTGTTTTTGCCGCTCGGAACAAGCTTCAGGGACTGCTTGAAGACCGCGATCGCTGTCTTGGCGACCTCGCGGCGCTGGGCTTCCGTGACCTTGGCAAAGAACTTCAGGCAGGCTTTTTCGTCGCCCTTGTCGAGAATGGCCTGAAGCTGCTCGGTGCGCGTCCGGTCGGGCATGGGAAGGCTCGTGGTTAGTCGCCGGGCGAGTCCTGATCGGCAAACATCTGCACGGCCAGCACGTGTTTGCACGGGCCGCGCTGGCCCTGATGCTTCGCATACCAGGGGCACGTGCAACGGCTGCTCTCTTCAGAGATGCGCACGCGATGCAGGGCGCCGCTGCCGGCGACGAGGTATTCAAGCTCGTCGCTGGCGCCCCGCACTCGTGACTCAGCGGCCGGCTTCACACCGCCCGCGGCGAGCAGCTTTTTGGCCGCCACCAGCCGCGGCTGCAACTTATCGACCAGTGCCAGGTCGAACGGCAGCTCGCGGTGGAAATAAGTTCCGCTGGCCAGGTCGTATCCGACGAGCCCGCGGGCCGCGAGCGCCGCCAGAGCCGAGCGAATCTGCGGCGGAGCCAGCCTGGTCTGCCGCGACAGCCCTTCCTCATCGATCACCGCCTGCCAGGCCAGCGCCTTTTGGACCTTGGGCAGCGCACGCTCCCACGACTTGTCGGCCAGTCGCGTCAGAGCCTGCCCCTCGCCGGAAAAACCGCGCCACACGTCGGGGCTGAGCACGAGATGGAAGCGGGCCACGCCGAAGTCGAGCTCCCAGCCGCTCGTGCCGGATTCTTCGTCGCCGTAGACCCTCATCGTGGTCGCCTGGCTCGCCAGCCCTTCGAGCACCCGCAGCCGCTCCAGCCCGCCGACCCGCACGCCCTCCTTCGCCGCCTGCTGGCTGAGCCGCAAGCCGCGGCCCGCGGGTACGACGTAGATCGCGTGTTTGCTCGTCTTCATCCGCGGCAGACTGCGCAGGAACCGCAGCGCTTCGACTCCCGTCAGCTCGTGCACCGGCAGCAATCGCGGCTGATATGCCTGGACCTCGACGAAGCCTTTCAGCCAGCGGACGGGCAGTGCGACTTTCTTCTCGACGATCTGCTCGTCGTTCCTCTTCAGCTCGACGCTCTTCGCCCCGACGGCGAGCGAGAGGCGGTCGCTGTCGCGAACGCGGGCCAGGGCGGCGATCAGCGGTGCGTGGAAATCGACATTGGTCGTGCCACGGCCGAAGCTCGGCGTCTCGACGGCCTCCGGCATGAAGTCGATCCGCGCATACGTGCTCGCACAGCCCGAGAACGCCTCGAACCGCAGCCGCTCGTCGTTGCACGTGACCACGGGATCGGCCGCGGCGAGAATCCTGGCGAGCATCGCCGCGGGGATGTGAAACCGCGCCCGCACCACGTCCATCAGCGACCGCAGCAGCTCGGCCGTCAGCCGCGGCCGCGTCACGCGGCCCTC
>DASRJB010000327.1:0-13102 GCA_035649715.1 Pirellulaceae bacterium | reverse complement strand
CCTCGGCGCGGCCATGCAGCACGCGGGCACCATTCAGCATGTGTCGTTTCGGCGGGACTCCGCCGTGCTTGTGACCGCGAGCAACGACGGTACGGCGCAACTCTGGGATGCCGCCAGCGGCGAACCAAGCAGCCCGGCGCTGGATCATCGGTCACGGGCAGTCGTGGCGGCCGTTTTCAGCCCCGACGGCCGCGTGCTGGCGACCGGCGACAGCGCCGGGATCGTGCGGATTTGGAACGGTGAAACGGGCGAATTGGTGCACGCCTTTGAGTCGGCTAGCGGCCCTGCCAACTCCATCGCATTCAGCCCCGACGCAGCGCGCGTCGTCGTCGGATCTGCCAGCCCCGACAACGGAGTGCGCGTCTGGGATGCGAAGAGTTTTGAGTTGCTCTGGAAGTCCACGGAAGCCACGGGGCATCGCGGCCGCGTCCGGATGGTGTCGGTGAGTCCCAATGGCCGGGTGATCGCCAGCGCCAGCAACGACGAAACCGTGAAGTTCTGGGACGCGGAGAGCGGCCAACGGATTGGCGAACCGCTGCCGCACGGCGGCGAGGTATTTGTGGTGGCCTTCAGTCCAGACTCTCAGCTGGCGGTGACCGGCGGCTACGATGCCACCGTGCGACTTTGGAAAGTCCCCACCGGCCAGCTCGTGGGCGAACCGATGCGGCACGCAGGCCTGGTCACTGCCGCCGTATTCAGCCCGGACGGCCACACGTTGCTCACAGGCAGCGCCGACTGGTCGGCCCGGCTGTGGGACGTCACCACGTGCCTGCCGCTCTGTCCGCCAGTGCGGCACAACGGAGAACTCATGTCGGTTGCGCTGGACCGGACGGGCCGCATCGCTCTCACCGGGCGGCTCTGGCATCTGCCCGCGCCGCTGCCCGACGACCAGGCCCTGATCGACCTCTGGGTGCAACTGGCCACTCAGCGGAAGCTGGCCGCAGGGGGCAACATCGATTGGCTCGACCCCGCGGCGCTCGCCAAACTCGCCAGCGAGTTCCACACCCGCACGGGCCGGTCCTGGTCGGAGTGGGCTGACTGAGTTTGCGCCGTCTCCATTCTCGAAGACTCGATCGCCGTCAATTCTTGTTCTCACCGCCCGCCCAATCCACCAACTCGTCTAGCGCCGGTTCATAGAGGAACCAATCATCTCCGGATGAACCCGTCAGCTCGTCGCTGGCGTCATCATCGAAGACCGTGGGCATGTTGCCGTTGTTGCCATTGTTTCCCTTACCGTTGCCATTGTTGCCGTTGCCGTTGTTGCTGTTGCCGTTCTTCTTGAGGAAAACCTCTGCGTTGAGCCGGTTGTCGAACTCGGGGTTGTTCGTGCCCTTGAGATTTTTCACGCGAGATTCATAGTCACGCAGCGAGGTCCACTCGGCCAGGATCAAGTTCAACGCCGCGTCGTTCGCGTCGTGCGCGGTCGTGCCAGCGATCAGGATGTCGTCATCGTCGCCGCCGTCGAGCGTGTCGGCGCCCTGCCCGCCGATGAGTACATCGCGGCCGCCCGCGCCGGCGAGCGCGTCTTGGCCCACTTCGCCGAGCAACAGGTCGTGTCCGGCCCCGCCGCCAAGCTGATCGTCGCCGTCGCCGCCGCGGATCCGGTCGTTCCCGTCGCCGCCCAGCAGGGTGTCGTCGCCTGCGTCGCCGAACAACAAATCGTTGCCGGTCTGGCCCACGGCCAGATCGCTGCCCGGACCGCCACGCAGCGTGTCGTGACCGCCGCTCACGCCGAGATTCAGCGGGTCGCCCAGCGCCCAGCTATCACCGAACAGAATGTCCTCGCCCGAGTCGCCTTGAAGCAGATCGTCGCCGGTTTCGGCAATCACCATCGCTCCGGCCGAGAACACGCCGCCGACCAGAAGGTCGTTGCCGCTGCCGCCTGTGAGGGTGTCGTTCGCGTCGCCCCCGGCCAGCAGGTCGTCGCCCGCGTCGCCGACCACGATATCGCTGCCCTCGTCGCCGCTGGCGATGTCATTGCCAACGCCGCAGACGATGATGTCATTGCCGGGCCCGCCGCCGATGAAGTCGTTGCCGGCCTGACCGTAGCTGATGTCGTTGCCGGGGCCGCCCTGGATTGAGTCGCCGCCGCCGAAGATGTCGAACGCCGGAATGAAGAACGGGGTGATGGAGCCGCTGTCGCCCAGGAGGACGTCGTCGCCGTCGCCGCCGTTCAGTGAATCGGGGGAGAAATCGGCTTGCACCCCCGCGCCCCCGAGATTCCCGCCGATCAGCCCATCGTCATCCGCGCCGCCGTCGAGGGTGTCGAACCCGGGGCCACCCACCAGCAAGTCGTCGCCGGCCTCGCCGGTCAGCACGTCGTCGCCTGATCCACCCTGCAGCTCGTCGTCGTCGGATCCGCCGACCAGAACGTCGTTATCGGCCCCGCCATCGAGCGTATCGGGGCCCTGGTTGCCGAACAGCAGATCGGTCCCGACATCCCCCACCAGCCCATCGGTCCCCGGACCGCCTGTCAACTCGTCGTTCCCCACGCCGCCGTGCAGCGCGTCGTCGTCCGCCCCGCCATCGAGGTTGTCGTGGCCCGCCTGACCGTAAATCGTGTCGTCGCCGTCGCCGCCCAGCAGTTCATCATCGCCGCCGCTCAAGCTGACGTAGGGCGGCAGCAGCGGGTCGAAGTTATCGCCATACAGCAGGTCAGCGCCGACGCCGCCGTTGATGAAGTCGTCGCCGTCACCAAGCGGTGGAAATGGCACAAAAATCAGCCAGCCGCCGATTACCGTGTCGTTGCCCGGACCGGCCGCGATCGTGTCGTCGCCGCTCTGACCCTGCACGTTGTCATTGCCAAAGCCGCTGAAGATCAGGTCGTTGCCACTGCCGCCGCGGACGACGTCGTTTCCTCCGATCGTCTCCCGCACGATCAGCGGCAGGAACGAGCCGTCGTCGGCGATGATCGTGTCGTTGCCGGCGCCGCCGCTCAGCGTGTCGGCGCTCGGGTCGGCTTCCAGCGCATCCAAGCTGGCGATCCGCATGCCGCCGAGCAACTGGTCATTGCCGTCGCCGCCGCTGAGCGAGTCAGCGTCGCTGCCGCCGACCAGGACGTCATTGCCATCGCCGCCATCGAGAGTGTCTTCGCCCGATCCAGCATCCAGGCTGTCATCGCCGCCGTCGCCATCGATAATGTCGTTCCCGGAATCGCCGACGATGGTGTCATTGCCGCCAATCTCACCGAGCACAAATCGAATGTCGCCGGCGATGTTGTCGTTTCCTCTGCCGCCATCCAGCGAGTCGTCCCCCTGGCCTCCGTCGATCAGATCGTCATCGTCGCCGCCGAAGATCGTGTCGTCGTCCGGGCCGCCGTTCAGGAGATCGTCGCCGCCCAGACCGGCCAGGTGATCGTCGCCCGAGTCCCCATTCAGGATGTCGCTCTCGCTCGTGCCGTCGATGATGTCGTTGCCGGAACCACCGCTAGCAACGACGGGAATGGTCACTTCGTTGCCGAATCCAATGATGTCGTGATCGGCGTCGCCGTCCACGCTCAGGAAGATCCACGGCTGCATAGCGCGCGTCAGGATCACATCGTCGCCGTCTCGCCCGCAGACGTGGACGGTCTTCAGGACCGAATAGGGCAGCGAGGCTTCCGTGACGCCGTTAAGCACGAGGTCCAGGAGCAGCGGATTTCCTGCATTCGTATCGAGCACCATCAGGTCGTCGTTATCGGTGCCGCAGAAATCGACCGAGGGGCTTGCGAAGAGATTCAGCGACGCCAGAGGGATGGTCCAGGCGCCGCGCCCAAATGTGCCTGCCACTAGCACGTTGTCCAAGGCGTCGTAGTGCAGGTCGGTGACCGGTGCATTGGCGAGGTTCACGCCAAGCTCCGACCAGGCGCCGAAATTGATCGATCGGTACACGCCGCCCTGGCCGCCCACGAGCAGCACAGGCGTGTTGGCGTCCGCACGCATGAACTCGATCGTGCGGAGATCGATGGTGGGGTTATCGGTGGCGAACATCGCCAGGTCGCCGGTCAGGTCGCCGGTCAGGTCAGTGAAACTTATCTTGGCGCCATCGCTGTCGGTCACGGCTCGAAAGACGCTGCCTGAAGCATCGAGAATGTACGCCTGCCGCCAGTCGATCGGATCGAGCGCGATGTCGCGAATTTGTCCGCCGGGGTAGTTGGCCACGATGTCAGGCAGACCGCTGCCGCTCGTGCGCAGCCGCAGCGTGGGCGTCAGCTCGTCGCTTTCGTCGGTGTCGCCGTCGCCGTCGTTGTCTTCCTTGTCCAGGCCCTGCGTGGCGCCGATCCAGAGCACGTCGGGATAGGGGACATTGCCGATCCAGCCGCCATAGGCGATCGGGCTGGCCTGACCGAGGCCACTGCCCGAGCCCATGGTGCGGTTCACCGCGCCCACGGGATTGATGGGTGAGAAATCGTCATCCAGACCGCCGATCGCGGTGAGGTGGTCGCCTTGATCGATCGATTCGTAGAGGTAACTGGTGCCGATCAGCAGCCGCATCGGATCGGCGGCATTGAGAGCCCAGGCCTGAATAAACTGGGTCGTGACGTCGTAGTCGTCGCTTGCGTCGGATAGCGTGCCTTGCCCGTCCGTGAGCCGGCGTCCCTCGGAGTCTTCGATTTCCAATTGGATGTCGTGCATGCCCACCGGAGCGTTGTTGCCATCGAACTCCTCGCGCGTGAAGCCGCCGAGAAAATGGAAGCTCTGGTAACGGATCGTGCAGGGGTCTGCCACGAGGCAGTTCTGATTGCTCTGGTCCACTTGCACGACGCCCCCGTCCCCAATAACGCGCCTTTCCCACGTGAAGTCGTCGGGGATCCCGCCTGGGGTGCCCGGCGAGAGCTGATGGGGCGTGCCGTTGTCCTGATTGCCGCCGAAGGTCACGTGGTTCAGCGAGTCGTATGCCACATAATAGAACTCGACGGTCCGCAGGTCGCCGTTCACGGATTCCCAGAATGGTTCGGTGCCGGGGCTGTAGTCGCTGGCCGGGTTGCGCAGCCGGTAGATGCCGCCGTCGGTTGTCTCCAGGAGGTTGCCGTAGGCGTCGAACACCAGTCCGCGCGAATCGACGTGCGGCGCTGTGCCGCTGGCCCCGTCGCACACGACTTGGATCCACTGGCTTGCCAGATCCAGGGAGGCGTCGCCGCGCGAGGTCCGGGCGCCGCTGCGCTCGCAGCCGGCGAGATTGTCGCCGTGAACGCTGGAAATGAACACCAGGTTTTCGTTGGCGGGATGCGCGGCGATGCTGGGCTGACGCGGAATTCCGAGCCGCGCCGGAAGGCCCATCAGCGTCCACTCGACAACCTCCGCGCCGGGGTCGGGCGCTCGCAGCACGATCACGTCGTCGTCGTCATTGGAATCGTCTTCCGGATCGAAGAAGCCCGCCACGTAGATCGCATTCGTGCCCGACCCGGCGTTGTAGTGGACGGCGATCTCGAGGAAGTCGTAGTCCGCGCCAAAACCCCCGACGCTGAGGGTGGGGCCAAGCACTCGATCCCAGGTCTGACCTTGGTCCGGGCTGCGGAAGACGCCTTGGCCGGGCACCGCGGCAAAGAGCCGCCCGGCATTCGCCGGGTCCGCAACCAGATGGGTCACGCTGCCGGACAGGACCGGTGACATGCCGAACGTCACGCCGCCGTCCGTGCTGCGAAAGACGCCGGCACTCGTCGAGACGAGGACCACCTGTGTGGCGGGAGTGCCGATCGCAGTAGGAATAACTTGGAGAATTCCGAAATTCGCCCCGGAGCCAGTGACCGGCCCGCCCAGCACCGACCAGGTTTGGCCGCCGTCAGTCGTCTTGAGCAGACCGATGGCCGGCCCACCGTCTCCGCCGCCGCTGCTGGTGGAACCGGTGCCGGCGAACAGGGTGTTGTGAGCAGGATCGAGCGGGCTGAATTCCAGCGAGGTGACGGACAGCGACCGGAACTGGTCGGTCAGCGGCGTCCAGTGCGGGTTTGGGGAAGTGGCGTCGGTGGTCCTCCAGATGCCGCCGTTCACGCTGCCGGCGAACAGGCGATTGGCATTGACCGGATCCGGCGCGACCACGTTCACCGCGCCAGCCACTGGCTCATCGGGGATGCCCTCCGAACTGCCATTCGTCATTGTGCCCGGCCCCTGTTCGATCCAGAGCGGTACTCCGCTAAGGCTTACCGTCAAAAGAGCACGATCTTCGAGCGACTCGATACCCAGCGGTCGGTAGCGCCAGACCGGTGCTCGATTGCCGAAGTGTCGTCGCAGGCGGCGAGTGCCCGGCGGCCAACCCATTGGTGAGATGCCAACGAAACCGCGACGTGGTAACTGCTTGTGCAGGTTCGACATGGATCGGCCTTCCAGCGGCAACGGCGATCGGCTACGCCAACCACTAACGTGGGCTTTGCCTGTTCGATACTCAGTGAATGCCAATTTCCGCCCCAAGCGCATCACGGCCCTTCTTACGCGGAAAGAAAAATCGCGTGGCAACGCAGATCGCTGGGCCCCACCCCGCCCAAACACCGACTGCGGTCGGGTCCTTGAAGCCGCCAGATTGGGCTCCGTGGTCGGTCCCAACGGCGGCGAAACGGGGTAAATCTCCGAGCGTGACGTGGTCCGCGCTATATTGACGACGGCAACCCATTCGGCGCGCAGACCGAGCGCCGGGCGGTGCCGGCCGCTTTTTCCGTTATCTGATCAGTCGTCGTTCAGGATCGTGCCGAGGCCGCGGCTCTTGGTGAACAGAGAATTGTCGCTGTTGTCGAACAGGTCCAGGTAGAACGTCTCGTTGGCCTCCTTCTTGCTGTCGCCCTTGACTTCGATGGTGATGGTCTTCGTCGTCTCGCCGGGATTGAAGATCAGCGTGCCGGTCCTGGCGACATAGTCGTTGTCGCTCGTCGTGGCGGTGCCGTTCACCGTGGAAAACGACATCGTCACTGCCTGGTCGTAGGCGGCCGAGAGCGTGACGGTGAAGGTGTACAGGTTCGGTTTGCCCTTCTTGCCCTCGTTCTTGGCCACGTTGCTGATGCTCATGCGCGGCTCGTCGTCAACGATGCTGCCTAGGCCTTGGCTATCGGCGATGGTCGCGTTGGTCGGATCGCTGAGATTGACGACGAAGGTCTCGTTCGGCTCGCCGACTCGGTCGCCGTTGACCAGGACGGTGATCGTCTTGCTGGTCTCGACTCGGTAGGGGTAGCCCTACGTCGGCTTCAAGACCAGAGCCAAAATCTCCGCGCGAATCGAGTCATCTAGTGCTGGCCACGCGGCCATAACCATTGCTAGGTCTGGATCAATGGAGGATGTTTGGGCGGAATCTGCATCGGACTCGCGGCCATCACTGCGAGGTCCCCTCTCGAAAGGGCTGGCCAGCACGATAGAGCGCCAGGCGGGCTTCGTAGTCGGCGCGGAGGGGCTGCATGGCGAGAGGGATGGCCTTCTGCTGGTAGCTGGCAGCCTGCGCGAAGTCGCCGCTTTCGGCGCAGGCGGCGGCCAGGGCGTCGAGCGCGTCGCCGTCCTTCCACTTGGAGGTCTCGCACGCCTTTTGTCCGTCAGCGAGAGCTTGTTTGGCGTTGCGGAAACTCGCCACGGGACATGTTGCCCGCAGCCGGGACCTGGCGGCAAACGCGGTGGCGGTCTTGTCATCCGCGGCGAGAGAGTCCTCGAAATCGCGAAGGGCCTCTTGATAACGGCCCTGGAGGCGGCGCACGTCGCCACGGGCCACGAGCGTGCGGGCGGCGCGCGTCAGCCGCAAGGCCTCGTTCAGATCGAGGAGGGCCTCATCCAGCCGCCCCTGCAGCTTGTGGATCGTTCCACGGTTGTGGAAGGCGTTGGCGGATTTGGAATTGAGCGCGATCGAGCGGTTGCAATCATCCATGGCCGCTTCCAAGTCGCCCAGGAAGATCCGCGCCACAGCCCGCAGGTTATGGGCCTCGGCGTCTTGCGGTTTGAGGTCGAGCCCCACATTCAGATCCTGGAGCGACTGGTCATATTTCCCTTCCCGGTTCAGGACGATGGCGCGTTGAAAATACAGGTCGGCATTCTTTGGGCTGCGCTCGATGAACCGTGCGAGCATCTCGAGCTGCCGGGAGGGGTCAGCGCCGGGCGACATCGCTCCGCCAAAAGTCACCGCAAACTCTTCGGCCGTCACTTCGTTGTCCCGATTGGTGTCGAAGATCTGCAGTTCTTCCCAGTCCTGCGGATCGTCCGCGGAAGTGAAACGGCCGTCGTCGTTGGCGTCGATGACGGCGATTAGGTTCCGCGCGCCGACCAGTGGCGGCTGCCCGACGAGCGGGGCGGCGCCAGCCAAGGAATTCACTGCACCCAGTGCCTCGCCGACTACGGCGTATTCGCTGCTGGGGGCGATCGCGGCGGACAGCTCTTGATCGCTGGAGAACCGGACGATTCGTCGCAAATCCCGCAACATGAGCACGACTTCCGACAGGGCGGGCTCCTGGCTCTGCTGCCGGACGAGTATCAAGACGCGGAAGGCCCGCTGCGTGACCTTCAGCTTCGCCAGCTTCGAGGCCTCCGTTTCGGCGCCTGCCCGCAACTCCGCCTGAAGCGTGGCCTGGGCCGCCGGCAGCTGCCCGGCGCGGAACTGTGCCGCCCCTAGAAGCAGGGTGGACCGCGGATCGTGCGGCAAGAGCCGCTGGAGTGCCTGGGCCCAGCGCAGGGCCCGCGCGGCCTGCTCGGCGGTGGAATTGGGGATGACGACCAGCGCCTGGCACGCAGCCGCGATCGCCTGTGGATCGTCGCTGCGCTGCCGCGCGAGGGACAAGGCCGCCGTGCGCACCGCGGGGCGGAGCCGCAGATTGGCCTCCAGTGCGGCGGTCACGTCGCTGACTAGCGGATGCTGCTGGAACAGGTCGGCCACCAGCGGCCGGGCCAGCAGCAGCGCGTCCTCCGCTTCGCTGAGCGGCGTGGCTTCATAAACGATGGCGCCCATGCCGCCGCCGTTGCCGGCCACCTTGACCAACACCAGCGACGTCAGCCGCGTGCCGCTCGGATCGAAGGCCAGCTCCCACAAGTAGTGATTCACGTCGGCGACTGGCAGCGTCATCATCTCGCGGCCCGAGAGGACGTCCCACAGTCGGCCCTCGGGCACCGCGCCGCCGGAACCAGAAGACAGCTTGCCGTGGAGCGTCAGCAGGCGCCGGCCGTCGGGGCTGAAGACGACCTCTTCGGCGCCGTTGCCCGTCAAGCTGAGCGTGGAGAGCTGCCGGCCTGTGGCGACCTCCCACAGGCTGGCCTGATCGACGCGCTCCAGCGGCCGCGCCACGCCGGCTACGGTCTTGGCGATCACGCTCAGCGCCGCGATCTTGCTGCCGTCGTTGCTGAACACCAGATACCGGCCGGGCGCCTCCAGCGTCTGACGCCGCGCGGAAAGGTCCCACACTTCCAGGCGCAGCGTTTCGCCGCGGATCAGCCCCACGTGGCGGCCGTCGGGGGCCGCGACGACGTCGTCGATGCGCTGCGTCAGCGGCACGCGGGTCTCGCCCACGGTCGCGCCGCTGATGGCGTCGAGCATCCGCAAAACGCCAAAGCCGCCGCCAGCCGGCTCCACCACGGCCAGCAGCAGTTGCCCGCTGGCCGAGTGCCGCACGAGCTGACGCCGGTGCACAAGCGGATCTTTCGTCAGCACTGCCGGCGAGGTCTGAACGCTGCCCGTCGCGGCGTCAATGAGATAGAGCTGCTCGCCGCGGAGCACGGCGAGGCGGCTGCCGTCGGCTGTAAATGCCCAGCGCTCGGCGGGCAGGAAGTCGGGGACGCCCCAGTTCACGGGGGCGGGGGGCGCGGCCGACGGGCGAAACTCGGGAAGCCGCACCGTCCACGATTCCATGCCAGTCAGCGTGTCGAACAGCCGCAGCGTCTTGCCGCTCGCGATGACTCCCGTCGGTGTAACCGAGGCGAAGTCGCTGCGCGATTCGTACGCCAGCCAGCGGCGGTCCGGGCTGAACCGCAGCCTGACCGTCGCGTTGCGGAGCGAGGTGGTCGGATCGTCCGGCCGCAGGATGGTCTCGTGGCCGTCGCGGCGGCGGAGCCGCACGCCGTCATATATCGTGGCGACTGCCAGTAGCGACTGGTCGGCGGACAACGCATAGCCCGATCCGGCCAGCGGTCCGAGCGGATTGGTCCGCAGCTTGAACAGGTCCTGATCGCGGTCCAGGTCCCAGGCCACCACCACGCCTGCCGTGTCACAGGCCAGCAGCCGCTTACCGTCGGGCGAGAACGTCAGCGAGTCGATGGTGCTGGCCTCGTTGTGCAGGGTGCTCACGACCAGGCCCAGGCTGGTGTCGATCAGCCGCACGGTCGAAACCGTATGTCCGCTGATCGCCAGCAGGCTGCCGTCGGGACTAACGGCGCCCTGCATGTAGTCGGGCATGTATTCCAAGCCCAGCCGCCGCGGCGGCTCGTCGCCTATGTTCCAGCGATACAACTCCTTGCGGTTCCGGCCGCTCCAGCCCAGCGTGCCGAACAAGAGGCCCTTGCCGCCCGGGAGGAAAAAGACGCTGTCGGCGTCGTCGTCATGGTGGCAGGTTGCCAATCGTTTCCCAGTGACCCGATCGAGCACGGTGATCACTTCGCGCAGGTCGTTCTGCGAGCGCTGCGACCCGTGACACAGGTAGGCAGCGAGCAGTGACGCGTCATCGCTGAACCGCAGCCGATTGAATTCGCCCGGTATTGTCAGGTCGAGCTGCGACTCGCCCGTAGCCGCGTTCCAAGTGAGCAGCCGGCAAACTGGACTGGTGCGGGTGTGCGAGCCGTCGTTGCCCAGGGCGGCGACGAACCTGCCGTCATTGCTGATCGTCAGGAAGCTCAGGTGACTCAAGCTGCCCTCAGGCAGCTTGATCGTGCGCCGCGAGCCTTGCGGATCCCAGACCTCGAATTCAGTGGCCAGCCGCGAGTTAGCAGACGGCCAATAGGCCGCGCCGGAAACGGCCCCACCGGCAACGAGTTGTCCGGCCGACGTCAGCGGATTGCGGTTGACGCCCCAGGTCAGTTTGGTCGGCGCGGAGTACTTCACGGTCCCCGTGGCCACTTCGACGAGCTGCGTCTGTCCGCCGCGCGCCACGGCAACCAGGCCCCCGCCGGGAACCATGACCACGCGGTCGGTCCCCGCAGAGATCGCCAGGTCGTCAAACCGCCTCAGCTCCTGAGCACGGTGCAGGAAGCGATACCAGTAATTCCACTCGAAACCGCGGAGGTCTTCCTGGTCGAGTCCTGGAATCTGCCGCATCAGCAGCTCTCGCATCCGTGGCAGGCTGCCCCGCTGGGCCTCCAGCCGCACGAGGTTGAGCTCCGCGGCATAGATCGTTCGTCGCTGATCCTTGAGCACCGATTCCAGCGCCTGATTCAGCTTGCCGGCTTTGTCGCGCTCGGCCTCGGCCCCGCTCCGCGCGGCGGCTTCGGCCTGCCTGGCGATCTGGGCCTGCTGCTCGCCGCGAACCGCCGCCTGCCGGTTCCGCTCGGCCTGCAGTTGGCTTTTTCGAGCTTGCCAGGCCAGCACCGAGCTGGCGATGATCCCGGCCAGCAGCGATGCCGCCACCAGCGCCGCCGTACAGAGTGCGGCCCGGTAGCGGCGGGCGAATTTTCTCAGCCGGTACGCGGCCGAGGGCGGACAGGCTTCGACCGGCTCGTCATGCAGATAGCGCTCCACGTCGCGGGCCAGGCCGTTGGCCGTCTCATAGCGCCGCGTGCGGTCCTTTTCCAGGCACTTCATCACGATCCAATCCAGCTCGCCGCGGAGGAGCTGGGCCAGGCGCGCGGGCTCAGTGCGGCAGGCCGCGGCAACCTTGGGCAGCGTCCCCGTGCTGCTCAGGCGGATGCTGGGCCGCGGCGGCTCCTCCTCCTTGATCAGCCGCACGACCTCGACGAACGCGGCCTGGCGGAGCCGCCGGCCTTCCAGCGGAGTGGTGCCGGTGAGCAGCTCGTACAGCAGTACGCCGAGCGAATAAATGTCGCTCCGCGTATCGACGCCGAAGGCGTTCATCTCGGCCTGCTCAGGCGACATGTACTCGAAGGTGCCGACCAGCATGCCGTATTGCGTGAACAGCGTTCGTTCTGTCAGCCGCTGCTCGATGGCCTTGGCCACGCCGAAGTCGATGACCTTGGGCACGGGGCGATCGTCGTACATCGTGACCAGGATGTTGCTGGGCTTGATGTCGCGGTGAATGATGCCTTTCTGGTGGGCGTGCTGGATGGCGTGGCAGACCGGTACGAAGAGCTGCAGCCGCTCGCGGAGCGTGAGGCGGTTTTCATCGCAGAACTTCGTCAGCGGCACGCCGTGAACCAGCTCCATGACGAAGTAGGGCCGGCCGCCTTCACTCGTCGTACCAGCGTCCAAGACCTTGGCGATGTTCACATGGTCCATCATTGCCAGCGCTTGCCGCTCGGCCTCGAACCGCGCGATTACCTGCCCGCTGTCCATCCCCGGCTTGATGATCTTGAGGGCCACCCGGCGGCGGACCGGCTGCTCCTGGTCCGCCATATAGACCACGCCCATCCCGCCTTCGCCGATTTGCTGGAGCAGCTTGTAAGGGCCGATGATCGTGCCGGGACGCTCGGGCGAGGGCTGCTCGATGGTCGCCGCCGGCGGCTCTTTCAGAAAGTCACCCGCTCCGGTGTGCGATTGGAGAAGTCTGCGGACGCGGGCCAAGAGTGCGGCATCGCCGTTGCAGGCCGCGGCCAAAAAAGCCTCGCGGGCCGCGAGTGGCAAGTCCAGAGCCTCGGCAAAGATCAACTCCTCGGTCCTGGGCAACGCAGCGGACATGTTTGGCTTCCCCCTGGGCGACGGTCTCCTGATTACAGTGCTGTCCTGACTACAGTGCGTAGTTTGCGGTCAGTCTCTCTCAGCAAACCTTCAAGATTCCTGCCCATCCGCCGGCTGGCCGGCGATTTGCTGGTGCAGCCAGGCCCGGGCATAGTTCCAATAACGGTGTGCCGTGGCCGGCGAGATGCCTAGCGCCAAGGCGGCCTCCTCCATGCTCAGACCGGCAAAATACCGCAATTTGACCAGCTCGGCCTTCACGGCGTCCTGGCCGGCCAGCGCCGCCAGAGCTTCGTCCAAGGCCAGCAGCTCGGCGGGCGGGGCGGGCGCCGACAGTTGTACAAGGTCCAAATCCTGCCGCTGCCGGTCGCCCCCGCGCCGCTGGGCCTGCTTC